>JAIXVK010000045.1 GCA_027483085.1 Comamonadaceae bacterium
CGCCTCACGCGCAACCCAGCGTACGCACTGCACTTCTTCCCACTGCGGGCTCAAAGGCGCAGTGGCATCGCCTCGGAACAGGTACAAAAAGTCATGGTGCAGATGCGCACCCTCGCCTTTGGCCGGGTTGGCGGGAATCGCATGGCTGTCGATATCTATCAGCGGCGGATCGAGGGCTTGGTCCTGAGCTCCGCACACCTGAACGCCCGTCTCTTCCTCCACCTCCCGCGCCGCAGAAACGTCCAGCCGGTCCAGGCCTTCGTGGTGGCCGCCGGGCTGTAGCCAGCGGTTCAAGGTGCGGTGGTGGATGAGCAGCACCTTGTCTACCGCTGCGTCGTAGACCAAGCCGCTGGTGGTGATATGGCCTTGCATGTTGGCCCGTGAAAATGGGTCTGCAGACGTGTCGGCCAATTGATCAGCGATGGCTTGCAGGCCGGTGGCCTCGGCGGGAAAGCTGGCAAAGTACTTTTGCAGTTCAGCTTGCGCGTGGGCCCGGAGTTCGGCCAGGGTGGCCAAGGTTTTATGCCGCATGGGGGTCCCCCAAAGCCGCTTGCAGCATCTCAATAAACACCCGCGTCTTGGGTGGCATGAGCTTGCGACCGGGGAAGACGGCTGAGACAGGCATTTGCGGAAAACACCACTCGGGCAACACCCGTACCAGCGCGTGGCGGCGCAGATCGGCTTGGGTGAATACATCGGGCACTGCGCCTATGCCGGTGCCGGCCAGCACCAGGCGCAACAACAGGTCCGGTGCGTTGGCCGCAAAGCGGCCGGGGGGTAGCGCAGTCCATGCTTGCTCGCCATTCACCAAGCGCCAGGGCAGGGGCTCCCCGTTGCCGCCCAGCAAGCGCACCGCCTGGTGCTGTAGCAGGTCTTGCGGTGTCTGCGGTGTGCCGTGTTCGGCCAGGTATTGGGGCGAGGCGTACAACCCGGTGGACATGAGGCTCAGGCGCCGCGCAGCCAGCAGGCTGTCGTCCGGCAAGGCACCGATGCGCACCGCCACGTCAAAGCCTTCACCCAGCAGGTCCACCCGGCGGGCCGACAGGTCCAGCTCCAGCGAGATGCCGGGGTACATGGCCACAAACGCACCCAGCATGTCGGCCAGCAGCAAGTGGGCAATGTCTGCCGGCATGGAGACGCGCAATCGCCCGGTGGGCGTGGCCTGGCGGCGCTCGCTCAGGGCAGCTACAGCCTCGACCTCCAGCACCACCTGCCTAGCGTGCTCGAGCAGTTGCTGGCCAAACTCGGTCAGCGTTTGGCGGCGGGTGGTGCGCAGCAGCAGGCGCTCGCCCAAGCGTTGCTCGAGGGCTGCGAGCCGGCGCGACACGCTGGACTTGGGCAGTCCCACCTTGTCGGCCGCACGGCTGAAGCTGCCTAGCTCCGCCACGCGGGCAAAGATGAGCAGGTCATTCGGGTCAATGGCGGTGGTGTGGAGCGCGGTTGATTGTTCCATGGTGACAACAATCATATCCATTTCAACGGATTTTCAAGCTGATTGATGAGGAATACAGTTCACCCATCGCAAACAACTTCCCTTTTGAAAGGAAACCACCATGTCCACTACCCACACTTCAACTACCGCCCAAAACGCACTCAACCTCGCAGGCCGCGTGCTGTTGGCTGCCCTGTTTTTGCCAGCCGGCATCAGCAAGCTGACCGGCTTTGAAGGTACCGTGGGTTACATCGCTTCCGTCGGTTTGCCACTGCCCGCCGTCGGCGCTGTGCTGGCACTGCTGGTTGAAATCGTCGGTAGCTTGGCGCTGATCGCCGGCTTCGGCACCCGCATCGCTGCGCTGGTGTTGGCCCTGTTCACGCTGGTGGCCAGCTTCTTCTTCCACGCTTTCTGGGCTGTGCCTGCTGACCAGGCCTTCATGGTGCAACTGCTGTTCTTCAAGAACGTAGCAGTGGTCGGTGGCTTGCTGGCCTTGGCTGCTAACGGCGCAGGTGGCTGGAGCCTCGACGCTCGCCGCGAATAAGACCCGGTACAGCTCGGTACGGCACGCCGCACACAGCATTTAAACCACAGGCCGCCTTTGCGGCCTGTCCGTCCGTTCAACCCCAAGGAGATCACCATGACAGTTCAACAATCACGCACCATTGAGCGCCTGGTGGCCGGACAAGCCACGTCGGACGGCGCAGGCGTAAAGCTCACCCGGGTACTGACCCAGAACCTGCAACACCGCTTGGACCCCTTTTTGATGCTGGATGCCTTCGGCAGCGACAACCCGGATGACTACATTGCCGGCTTCCCCGAGCATCCGCACCGCGGGTTTGAGACCGTGTCGTACATGCTCAGCGGCCGCATGCGCCACCGCGACAGCGCGGGCCACGAGGGCTTGGTTACAGACGGCGGCGTGCAGTGGATGACTGCGGCGCGCGGCGTGATCCACTCCGAAATCCCGCAGCAAACCGAAGGCCGCATGGAAGGCTTTCAGCTCTGGCTGAACCTGCACAGCAGCGAAAAGATGGGCGCCCCTTGGTACCGCGACATCCAGGCGACCGACCTGCCCAAAGTCACTACCGCCGAGGGTGTGCAACTGACGGTGATTGCCGGCGAGAGCCATGGCACCGCGGGCGCCGTGCAGCGCGAGAAAACACAGCCGCTGTACCTGGATGTGCACATGCCTGCCGGCAGCACCTTCAGCCAACCGCTACCCGCCACGCACAACGCCTTCATTTATGTGTACCGCGGTGAAGTACAGGTGGGCGACAAGGCGGTGCCCGCCCAGCGCATGGCCATTTTCCGCAACGATGCGGCCAGCGATGGAGTAACCATCACCGCCAGCGCGGACGCCAAGTTCCTGCTGATTGCCGGCAAGCCGCTCAAGGAGCCTATCGTGCAATACGGCCCCTTTGTGATGAACTCGCAGCAAGAGATTTATCAGGCGCTAAGCGATTTCAGGGATGGGGTTTTGGGCGAGCCGTCAGCCGCCTGAATGCCGCCTTGCCCTAAGCTAGGGGCATGACCGACCCCAAAACTCCCACCGCCACGCGCCCCATGGTCAACCTCGCCCTGCAGGGCGGCGGCTCGCACGGGGCATTCACCTGGGGGGTGCTGGACGCCCTGCTCGAAGACGGCCGGCTGGACTTTGAGGGCATTAGCGGCACCAGTGCCGGCGCCATGAATGCGGTGGCGCTGGCCCACGGCTTTGCGCAGGCCGAGGGCAAATCGCGCAAGGTGGCCAGAGACAGTGCCCAACAGTCGCTGGCAGATTTTTGGGAAGGTGTGGTCAGCATGGGCGCGCTCAGCAGCTCGCTGGCAGGCGCCCATAAGGTGCCGTTTGACTTGCTGTTCGGAGGGCTCTCAGCCCTCACTGGCTCGGCATCTCCCAGCCAAATCCTTTCTGACGCGGTCACCAGCTTCTGGACACAGGCCGTGTCGCCCTACCAAAGCAACCCACTGGACATCAACCCGCTGCGCGACTTTTTGGAGCGCCAAATGGACTTCGAGCGCCTGGCCGCCTACCAGCCGCTCAAGGTGTTTGTGGTGGCCACCAAGGTGCGCACTGGCAAGGCCGAGATTTTTTCGGACAAACGGCTCACCGCCGATGCGGTGATGGCGTCCGCCTGCCTGCCCACGGTGTTCCGGGCAGTGGAGATTGAGGGCGAGCACTACTGGGATGGCGGCTACGCCGGCAACCCCGCCATTCACCCGCTGATTTACGAGTGCAAGAGTCCGGACGTGATGCTGGTGCAGATCAACCCCATCGAACGGCACAAGCTGCCCACCACAGCTGCCGGCATTCTGGACCGACTCAACGAAATTACGTTCAATTCAGCGCTGATTGCCGAGATGCGCGCCATCGACTTTGTGAAGCGCCTACTGACCGAGGGCAAGTTGGACCCGGCGCGCTACAAAAATGTGCTGATGCACCGTATTGATGGTGGCAGCATTCTGGAGGGCTACCCGGCCTCCACCAAATCCGACACCGACGCCAAGCTCATCCACACCCTGCGGGACTTGGGCCGTGCATCTGCCAAGGAGTGGCTTAAAAAACATGTGGCCTCCATCGGGGTGGAGTGCAGCATCAACATCGCCGCCGATTACTTGGACGACCTGCGGGTGCCTACCGCGGGCTGACGCAAAAAACCCCGCTGCATCACCGGTACACCGGTAGCACAGCGGGGTTGTAAGCCGCCACCCGGGGGCAGCGGCAATCACCAACCGTTAGCTCACACGAGGTCGAAGCGGTCCAGGTTCATCACTTTGGTCCATGCGGCCACAAAGTCGCTCACAAACTTGGCTTGCGCGTCGTTGGTGGCATACACCTCGGCCAACGCCCGCAGTTGCGAGTTGGAGCCGAACACCAAGTCCACCACAGTGCCGGTCCACTTCAGGGCACCAGTGCTGCGATCACGGCCTTCGAGCACGCCAGCGTCAGTCGCCTTGGTCCACTTGGTGCCCATGTCGAGCAGGTTCACAAAGAAGTCGTTGCTCAATGTTTCAGGACGGGTGGTGAACACACCGTGCTGCGCTTGACCCACGTTGGCGTTCAGGGCACGCAAGCCGCCGACCAGCACTGTCATTTCGGGTGCGCGCAGGGTCAGCAACTGCGCCTTGTCGAGCAGCAACTCGGCGGCCACACCTTCGAGGCCTTGGTGGGTGTAGTTGCGGAAGCCATCAGCCACCGGCTCCAGC
>JAIXVK010000343.1 GCA_027483085.1 Comamonadaceae bacterium
CCGTGGTAGCCGCAGACCAGGGTGTCGCCCTCTACCTTGCCCAGCGAGAGCGGGGCGCCCCGGTGCGGGCAAAAGTCTTCCACCGCAGCAGGCACCCCCGCGCTGTTGCGGAACAGCGCCATGGGAATGTTGCAAATGCGGCGGCCCAGCGGGCGGTCGGTAGGGATCTCTTCGCTGCGGGCGGCAACGTACCAGGTGTTGAGAGGAAACATGGCTTGGCTCCTTGGATGGGATATCTTCATTCAGTATGCTGAATGACGCAAATCATAGGCCTAAGTCAATTCTGCGGCTAGGGGCTGAGGATGAGGGTTTTCCCTTGAAACGGGATGTATCCGACGGCTGGTCGGGTTCGTGGTCGGAGGCCTTGGGCTATGCGCTGCCGGATGGCTGGTCCGGTGCATCACCCGGACTTTCAGGGGCTGGCGTGTTCAAGTGCACAAACTTGCGCAACAGGCGCAAAAACTCCTCGCGCTCGGCGGGCTCCAGCGCGTCCAGCAACTGCCCGTACATGGGCGCCACGCGCGGCAGCATCTCGGCCAAAACGGCCTCACCCTCAGGCGTGAGGCGCAGCGCGCGCTGGCGGCGGGGCAGCAGCTCCCGCACGATCCAGCCCTTGGCATCCAGCCGCGCGGCAATGTCGGCAGTGGTTGATGTGTCCAGCGCCACCCGGTCCGCCAGCGTCACCTGGTCCATGCCCGGCGCATCCTGCAGCGCCCGCAACACCGCGTACTGGACCGGCGTGATCTGTTTGCCATGCGTCCTGGCAAACGTGCCCACCGCCAACTGGTGCGCCCGCCGTATCAGGTGGCCGGGTTCGGCTTGCAGGGGGATGGGGGGTGCGGAGTTGTTGGGCATTTTTGGATGGGTTTGCTATCAATAGAGTAGCGAGGGTTGGAGGATTAGTGTGTGCTAGAGGCTGACGTTGATTAGAGTTTTCCTATGTTATTGGTCTTTGAAGAGTCGATTGCACGGGCAAGTCGCCTCATCGAAATCGTCGCTTTTACAACTGGCTAAACATGCATCAAAAGACGGTTTCTTTTTGAAACGTCCTTCAGCCAGCCAAAGCCCTTTCCCGTTCGTCACCATAGGGATGCACGACGGGTCGTAGTTCATCGGCTCCCGCAGGATGGAGCGGTATTGGGCTTGTGGCAACCGGCCATTCATAACCTGCACATAGGTCGCGGGCACATAGCCAGTGGATTTGCTGTTGTCCTTGATTTCTTCAATGCGGCTGTTATTGACAATCAAGTTGATGCTCGTGAGTTCAGCTGGTAAAGACGCAATCCCGATTCGTTCCCAAACGTTGGCCACCCATTTGAAGATCACATAGGGCGGGTTCGGTCGGCCCCATTGGTTGTACGCCAAGCAAAGGTTGGGCTCCGCAATCACGTACGGCGTTTTGTCTTTGACGTGCAGAGCCAAAAGGTTGAAGTTGGTACGCCCTAAGCCTTCGCCGTACGTGCTCGTCCAGCTAATTGTGTTGGATGAGTTTGGCAGCGTGAACCGAATCGTGTGCTCTCTGGCGGGCAGCGATTGGCCCACTTCATGGCGCCCTCCATAGCTCTGCGAGCGTTCTACCACCATCTTTTGCCCATCGTGCAGCAGCACTTCTTCCTGCCAGGTATCTGCACCGGTCGCCCAAGCGGTGCTAACTCCGCCGAAAACGCTAGCAACTAAACCGATAGCCAGAACGATACGGCGGGCGATGTTTCGGAAATGGTTCAGCAGGTGGCGGGTAGTGGATGTATTCATAGCAGTTTCCAAACTTCAATACACAGCATCGTGATCACCCACGTTCACCGGGATGATCTGGCCGTCCTGGATCAACAGCTCCAGCGTGATTCGGTGCGACAGGTTGATGGACACGGAGTGCAGCCCTTCGAGCTTGCCGCGCAGGGCATGCAAGCGCAGGGATGGGTGGGCCGGGTTTAGCTCCAGCACCTGCAGCGTTTTCAGGTACTGCTGACGCAGCTCGGGGTGACGCTTTAAAAAGCGGGCGGCTTTGCGGTTGTATTGCTCAGTGAATATCAGCGCAAAGGGCGGTGAATAAGGTGCGCCCGTGGGTGGGGTGTCGCCGGCCATTACATCGCGTCCAGCCGCGCCAAGTGGGCCTGGGGCGACTCTTGCACGGCGCGGCCAGCGGCCAGGTCGGCGCGGGTTTGCGCCAGCGCCGCATCCAGCTCGCACTCGCGCAGGTAGTGGTAGTGCGCGAGGTCCATCACCACAAACTTGTCTTTGCCGCGCACTTGCACCACCGCCTCGGTGGACGTGCTGAGGGCGAACTCAATGGCAGAAATGCCTTTGGTTTTGAGGTCGTTGGCGCTGATGTGTGACATGGCGTGCTCCAGGGGTGGTACTTTAAAGTGCGTTGAATAGTACGGTGAATCGTGCTTTTTTGGAAGTGGTAGTGTTCGCGAGTAGGTTTTGCGACGGACAAATGCCCGTTTAACCCGCAATTCCGGCGCGTCATGCACACCATTTGCTATCTTTTCAGTAGCTGCTCGCGCACATTCCATGTGCGCTAGAGGCCAATTTAATGCTTAAACGCCTTCCGCCCGGCTCCCCGTCTGCCCCCAGCGCCGCGCGGCTTCTTCCGGTGTTTGGCCTTGCGCCATGAGCGCGCCCAGCGGCTCAAGCAACGCTTGCAGGTCGGCCTCGTCAAACTTGGCAGCGCCTTCGGCGTCGTGGCCGAGCACGCTGTCCGACAGCGCGAGTTTGCGGGCCTGCAGTTCCAGCATGCGTTCTTCGATGCTGCCTTCCACCACCAGCTTGTAGAC
>JAIXVK010000668.1 GCA_027483085.1 Comamonadaceae bacterium
CGGTGCATCAAGGTCTGAAGCTCCCTGTAGTTCACCGAGCGACCCATGAAAGCCTCCCAATTTCTGATTTCCACCCTCAAAGAAGCACCCACCGATGCCGAAGTGGTGAGCCACAAGCTGATGATGCGTGCGGGCATGATCAAAAAGTTGGGTGCCGGCATTTACAACTACATGCCCATGGGCTTAAGGGTGATCCGCAAGGTGGAAGCCATCGTCCGTGAAGAAATGAACCGGGCTGGCGCCGTCGAATTGACCATGCCTGTTGTCCAGCCTGCGGAGCTGTGGCAAGAGACCGGCCGCTTTGACAAGATGGGCCCTGAGCTGCTCCGTATTAAAGACCGCCACGACCGCGACTACGTGGTCCAGCCCACCAGCGAAGAGGTGGTGACGGACATTGCCCGCCAGGAAATCAAGAGCTACAAGCAGCTACCCAAAAACCTGTACCAGATCCAGACCAAGTTCCGCGACGAGCGCCGCCCCCGCTTCGGCCTGATGCGTGGCCGTGAATTCATCATGAAGGACGCGTACAGCTTTGACCGCGACCAGGACTCGGCCAAGGCCAGCTACCAAGTCATGGCCAAGGCCTACCGCCGCATTTTCGACCGCTTCGGGTTGACGTACCGCGCAGTTGCGGCAGACAGCGGCGCCATCGGCGGTGACTTGAGCGAAGAGTTTCAAGTTATTGCAGCCACCGGTGAAGACGCGATCGTGTACTGCCCGACCAGTGAATACGCGGCGAATATGGAGAAAGCAGAGGCATTGGCGCCCGCAGGTCCGCGTGCGGCAGCCTTGCAAACCATGGCTAAAGTGGCGACCCCCGACAAGAGCACCTGTGCCGATGTTGCTGAATACTTGAAGTTGCCTTTAGAAAACTCGTTGAAGTCTTTGGTGGTGGCCACCGATGTACTGAACGACAAAGGCGAGATCGTGAAGTCGGTCGTTTGGTTGCTGTTGATTCGTGGCGACCGCAGCATGAACGAAGTCAAGGTCGGCAAGATCCCTGGCTTGGCAGACTTCCGTTTTGCCACGTTGGCGGAGATTGACGAGCACTTTGGTTGCGAGCCGGGCTACCTCGGTCCGGTCGGTCTGAAGAAGCCCCTGAAGGTGGTGGCAGACCGCGAAGTGGCGTTGATGGCGGACATGATTTGCGGAGCCAACGAAGTCGATTTCCACTTGACCGGTGTGAACTGGGGGCGCGATATCCCCGAGCCTGATGTGGTGGCCGATTTGCGCAATGTGGTGGAGGGCGATGCCTCTCCCGACGGCAAAGGCGTGCTGGCGATTGAGCGCGGTATCGAAGTCGGCCATGTGTTCTACCTGGGCACCAAGTACAGCAAGGCGATGAATGCAACCTTCCTGGATGTGAACGGCAAGCCCCAGTTCATGGAGATGGGTTGCTACGGCATCGGGATCACCCGCCTGCCTGCCGCGGCAGTTGAGCAGAACCACGATGACAAGGGCATCATCTGGCCCGACGCACTGGCACCGTTTACGGTGGTTCTGTGCCCGATCAACCCAGACCGTTTCCCCGACGTCAAGGCAGCCGCTGACAAGCTCTACGAAGAGCTGTTGGCTGCGGGTGTGGACGTGATTCTGGATGATCGCAATGAGCGCCCAGGCGCCATGTTTGCGGACTGGGAGCTGATTGGCGTGCCCCACCGTGTGAACATTGGCGATCGCGGTTTGAAAGAGGGCGTGGTCGAGTATCAGCACCGCCGCGAAAGCGCGGCCACCAGCGTGGCGGTAGCCGATATTGCTGCGCTGTTGCTGGGCAAGTTGAAGGCATGAATAGGCCGGTAGCCGCATCCGGCGTTACCCGCCGGATCGGGCTGCAGCGCTTGTTTTTATTAGGTGGCTTGCTATCGTTATCGCAGCAAAAGGCGTGGGCGGGCAAACAGCTTGAGGAGCCCTTGGTGGACTCGGTGCGAACAGCGCTGTCGTCTGCCATCTCCAATTCGGCACCGCCGATTCCCGAATTTCAGGACACTGAGTCCCGCCTGAATTACTTGCGCTGGCTGGGTGCCATGAGCGAGCGACTCAAAAAGAAAAAGCCAGAGTGGGATGTGCGGCGGGAGTTTTTGCAGACCGTCTGGTACGAGAGCAAGCGCGCAGGTCTGGATGTGTCGCTGGTAATGGGTCTGATTCAGGTGGAGAGCAACTTCCGCAAATTTGCTGTGAGTAGCGTGGGCGCCCGGGGGTATATGCAAGTGATGCCATTTTGGACACGGGTGCTTGGCGACGGCGACGCCGGCAAGTTGTTTCACATGCAAACCAACCTGCGCTTTGGCTGTGTCATCTTGCGCCATTACCTGGAGCGCGAGCGGGGCGACATGTTTTTGGCTTTGGGGCGCTACAACGGCTCGCGTGGCAAGGCGCCTTATCCCAATGCCGTCATGGCGAACAAGCGCCTTTGGGATTGGGCCGGTTAAGCCCGGGCGCGCCAATAGGCCTCAAAGTCATCGGCGGGCATGGGCCTGGCATACAAGTAGCCTTGCCCTTGGTTACATCCCATGCCCCGCAGGGCCTCGGAAGTCGCTTCGTTTTCCACCCCTTCTGCGGTGACCTTGAGTCCCAGGCTGTCAGCCAAGTGGATGATGGCGCTGACCATGGCGACGTCTTTTTCACCTTGCAGCAAGCGGCGAACAAAGGACTGGTCGATTTTGAGCTTGTGCACCGGAAACCGCTGCAAGTACGACAGGTTGGAATAGCCTGTGCCAAAGTCATCAATCGCCAGCCGGATCCCCGAGGCCTGAATCCGCGAGAGGGTCGCAATGAACTTCTCGGTGTCGGCAATCAGGGTGGATTCGGTGACTTCAAGCTCCAACTGGCCGGGGTCCAGACCGGTGGTCTGCAGTGCGTGGGCGATTACCGCTTCAATATTCCCGCGACTGAATTGCACCGGTGAGAGGTTGACCGACACGAACAGCGGGCCTGCGCCCATGGTTCGCCATGCCTGCATCTGGCGGCAGGCCTCGTTGAGCACCCACTGGCCGATATCGACAATCAGGCCGGACTTTTCTGCCAAGGCAATGAACAGCCCCGGCGACACCATCCCCAGCTTGGGGTTTTGCCAGCGGACCAGTGCCTCTGCCCCGATCAGCGCACCGGTGCGCAGGTCCAGCACCGGCTGGTAGTGCAGCACGAATTCTTCTTGGGCAACCGCTTGGCGCAAGCTGGAGATCAGGTGAAGGCTTTCAGTGATGCTGCTGCGAATGTCTTCGCTGAAGATCCGGTAGGTGTTGCGGCCCGCTTTTTTGGCCTCGTACATGGCGAGATCCGCGTGCCGCAGCAACTCGTCAAAAGTGGTGCCTTGGGCCGGGTAAATCGCCACACCTATCGAGCACGATGCCAGCACCTCTTCGCCCCGCAGGCGAAAGGGGGCTTGCATTTTGAGGAGCACTTGTTCGCTCACCAGCGCGATATCGTCGGCGCTGGTGAGTTCGGTCAGACCGATCAGAAACTCGTCTCCACCCTGGCGGCACACTACGTCGCTTTGCCGCACCGTCTCGCGCAGGCGCTGGGCGACCTGAACCAGGAAATCATCGCCCGCGGAATGACCGGCCGAGTCATTCACATCCTTGAAGTTGTCCAGATCCACAAAGAGCAAGGCGACATGGGTGCCGTTCAGTGCGGCTTGCCGCATGGCGTCGGTCAGCAGAGCATTGCCCAACAAGCGGTTGGGCAAACGTGTCAGCCCGTCATGCTGCGCAAGGTAGGTGAGGTTTTTTTCTGAGGCATGGAACCGTGCAATCTGGGAGCGCAGGCGTACCAGTGCGTTTTGCATGTCGTAGGTCAGAAACCAGATCAGAAAGCCGTTCACCAGCAAGATCGACAGGCTGTCCGAGAGCCGGTCCATATCGGTGCCCGGGGTGACGCCGGTTCGCCAGCCGTACAGCGTGCCCAGACCGAGGGCCAATACACACGCCAGCATGAGTGCCAGCAGTGCCCAGAAGTGCCGGGGCTTGAGCAACTGGCCGGCGCCGATCAGAATGACCGGGTAACCGAGGAGCGATGAGTCCCGCAGGCCATCGCTGAACCACATGATGCTGAACAAAGACAGGGTCGCGGTGCTCAGCACCAGCCCTGCAGCGGTTTCATGATGGCCCCGGTAATTCAGCCACTGGCAGGGAGGCATCATGGCCGCGCCCACAGTGAGCGCGATCACTACATCCCAGCGAGACTGCATGCTGTATTGGATCGCCGTGCCGGTGAAGGCAATGAAAACCAGCAGCCCGAATTGAAAAACCCGACGGCTGCGAATCTCGATGTCTTCGATCTCGTCGGTGAACGCGGTAGACACGGCAGACTCCCTGCAACACGCAATAAATCTGCAGTGCCCGGTCTAAGGTGCCGGGCTGTCCGCAGGTGAATTTAGCCGGCTTGGGTGCCCAGCACTTGCACCAGTTCGCCGGATTCGTACATTTCCATCATGATGTCCGAGCCGCCGATGAACTCGCCCTTGATGTAGAGCTGGGGAATGGTGGGCCAGTTGCTGTATTCCTTGATGCCCTGGCGAATGCCGTCGTCTTCCAGCACGTTCACGGTCTTGACGGTTTTGGTGTCCACGCCACACGCCTTGAGGATCTGGATAGCCCGGCCCGAAAAGCCGCACTGCGGGAAGCTGGCGTTGCCCTTCATGAAAAGCAGGATGTCGTTGGATTTCACCAGTTCGTCAATACGTTGTTGTGCGTCGCTCATGTCAGTACTTCCAAGTAGATAGTTAGATACCCCGATTATTTCACCATCGCATTTGCCTGTCGTCGGTACGGGCGAACGATGCGCCTCCTTGACCGCTTTTTAGGATAATCAAGCCCATGAATATCACCAAAAACACCGCAGTCACGCTGCAATTCAAGATTTCCGACACCACCGGCAAGTTGCTGGACCAAAGCCAGGAGCCCATCGCCTACCTGCACGGCGGCTACGGAAACACTTTCCCCAAGATCGAAGAGGCGTTGGAAGGCCAGGCTGCCGGATTTGCCACCACCATCGAGCTCGCACCCGCCGATGCGTTTGGTGAGTACAACGAAGCGCTGTTGCAAACCATCCCCAAGACCCAGTTTCCCCCGGGCGTCAAGGTCGGCGGCCAGTTGGAAGGTCGCTCGGAAGACGGTCAAAGCATCGTCTTCAACGTGGTCAAGATCAAAGGGCCAGTAGTGCATTTGGATGGCAACCACGCTTTGGCCGGCAAAACGCTGCGTTTTGCGCTGAAGGTGCTTGAAGTGAGAGCTGCCAGCGAAGAGGAAGTGGCACACGGTCACGTGCATGGTGCGCACGGACACCACCACTGATTGCGAGATTTGAATCGCCAGCCTCCTTGAATTTCTTGAGAGGCTGGTTTGTTGGCACGATCTGCCAATAAATTTCAAAAATAGGCAAACTGCGCAATCGGCTGCCTGACCTGCGGGGCTAAGATACCAGTCTAGATATTGGTGTCATGCCCTTCAGGAGTTTTTGCCGTGTTGTCCAACCCCGCTACCAAATACCGCGCCTTCCC
>JAIXVK010000141.1 GCA_027483085.1 Comamonadaceae bacterium
CCACTCGGCGCCCATAACAGCCTGACGAGACGCTGACAGCGCAAATAGGGTTCATAAAAGTGAGCTCCGGACTTAGCAGCTAAGGGAAACTCCTAGGAGTGGAGTAACCCTATCAAGGGCCTCACACCTCACTCAGCGCTCCCATTCGCTTTGGCCAAGAGAAAGTCAATGCAGGTGCGCACTGCGCGCGTCTGGCGGCGGTTCGGAAGGTACAACAGGTACATCTGGGTGCCGAAAATGCTCAGGCGGTAGTCATCGAGCGCGGTCACCACTTCGCCACTGGCGATCACATCCTGCACCACATAGTCCGGTACCAGTCCGATGCCTAAGCCCGCCAGAACGCCTTGCCGCAAAAACGGGTAGTGGTCTGAAATCAAGGTGGGGGCCAACAGCACATCGTGCCGTTCGTCGCCTTTGTAGCCGCGCAATGAAAGCTGCCGCCCCACCACATTGGCGGTAATCACTGGGAGCGTGCGCAGTTGGTCCAGCTGGGTCGGCAGGCCATGGGTTTGGGCATAACTTTGGGATGCACACGCCAGGTAACGCACGGTGCCCATGTCACGCGCAACCAGTTGTTGAGGCGGCTCGGGCAGGATGCGGATGGCAATGTCCACCTCGTCGCGCAGGTTTTCCACCCGGTTTTCAAACACCACATCGAGCACGATGCCGGGGTACAGCGCCTTGAACTCGATCAGCCAGTGCGACATCACCATCTGCCCGAAACCGCTGGGCATGCTGAGGCCCACCCGCCCTTGCAGCTCTTGCCCTAAGTTGCTGATGGTTTCTTTGGCGGCAAGGATCTCGTTGCTGATGGCGCGGCCGTGCTCGTAGAGGCGCCAGCCCACCTCGTTGGGCTCCACCCGGCGGGTCGTGCGGTGCACCAGTTGCAGGCCCACTGTTTTCTCAAGTTGGCTCAAGTGGTAGCTCACATTGGCCCGCGTCATCTTGAGCTTGCGGGCCGCTTGGCTCAGGTTGCCCGCGTCGATGATTTCCACCAGCAGGGTCAGGGAAGAAAGGTCAAGACTCATGGACCTGCCGGTATCTTGGTGTGGTGGCGTTAAACAGCATACGGGTCATCCGATGGCCAAAGCGTCAAATCATATTTGACAGTTTGTCAATAAATTTTGTGATTGTAAAAAAAGAGCCGCTCCAAAAGAATAGCCTTTGCTCTCACGACAACAACAACGGAGACAAACGCATGGAGCACGACAACGCGTCACCCGCAGTGACCGGCCACCGGCATGGCCGCGTGTGGGTCATCACCGTCAACAACCCGCCCGTCAACGCGCTGAGCGCAGCGGTGCGCCTGGGCCTGTTTGACGCCATCGAACAGGGCGAGGCCCAGCCGGAGGTGGGCGCGGTATTGATCGTGAGCGAGGGCAAAACTTTTATCGCCGGCGCAGACATCCGCGAATTTGGCAAGCCCCTCGTGTCACCGTCGCTGCCGGACGTGTGCAACCGCATCGAGGCGTGCAGCAAACCAGTAGTGGTTGCCCTGCAAGGCGCCGCATTGGGTGGTGGCCTGGAAGTAGCGCTGAGTGCGCACTACCGCTTAGCCCTGCCCGGCGCCAAGGTGGGCTTGCCGGAGGTCGACCTAGGCCTGATGCCTGGCGCGGGTGGCACACAACGCGCGCCCCGCCTCATGGGCGCGAAAGCTGCCGCGGCGTTCATGCTCAGTGGCAAACCGGTGGACGCGCACGCCGCACTTGAAGCCGGTTTGGTGGACCGCGTCACGGATAGCAGCCTCACCGCCCTGGATGCCGGCTTGGCCTATGCCAACGAACTGCTGGCCCAAGGTGCGCCGGTACGGCGTGTTCGCGATATCGCCATAACCAACCCTGAGATCGCCCTGTCAGAGCTGAGTGCTCTGGAACAAGATACGGCCAAGAAGTCGCCCGGGCTGTACTCATCACTCAAGATCCTTGAAGCGGTACGCGCATCAGTAGAGCTGCCGTTTGACGAGGGACTGAGCATGGAGCGCCGATTGTTCATGGGCTGTATCGACAGCCCGCAACGTGCAGGTTTGATCCACGCATTTTTCGCAGAGCGCGAGGTGAGCAAAGTGCCCGAAGCCCGTGGCGCCGCGCCACGCACAGTGGCTAGCCTGGCTGTCGTCGGCGGGGGCACCATGGGCGCAGGCATTGCCGTGGCGGCGCTGGATGCCGGACTGCTGGTGACCATGGTGGAGCGCGATGCGGACTCGCTTGCCCGTGGCGTCGTCAATGTGACCAAGGTCTACGACGGTTTGATCGCCAAAAGCCGCCTCACTGAGGCGCACAAGATGGCCACCCTCGCCCGCTTCAGGCCCAGTACTGACTTTGCCGACCTGGCAGCCGCCGACCTGGTGATCGAAGCAGTGTTCGAAGACCTGGAAGTCAAAAAAGCCGTTTTCCAGCAACTGGACGCGGTGTGCAAGCCCGGCGCGGTGCTGGCAACCAATACCTCGTACCTCGATATCGACGCCATCGCTGCAGCCACCCGCCGCCCACAAGACGTGATCGGTCTGCACTTTTTCAGCCCGGCAAACATCATGAAGCTGCTGGAAATTGTGGTGCCCGCCCGCGTCAGCCCGGATGTGGTGGTCACCGCCTTTGAGCTGGCCAAACGCATGAAAAAAGTGCCGGTCCGCGCAGGGGTCTGCGACGGTTTTATCGGGAACCGCATCCTAGCGAGCTACAAGCAGGCAGCTGATTACATGATAGAAGACGGTGCCAGCCCCTACGAGATCGATGCGGCAGTGCGGGCTTTCGGCTACCCCATGGGTCCGTGCCAAGTGACCGATCTGGCCGGTGGAGACATCGGCTGGGCCACCCGCAAACGCCGTGCAGCCACACGCGACCCGAAAGCCCGTTATGTCGAAATCGCTGACCGCATCTGCGAGCGCGGCTGGTTCGGCCAGAAAACCGGCCGCGGGTTTTACCTTTACCCGCAAGGCGCCCGCACCGGCCAGCCTGATCCGGAGGTGCTCGCCATTGTGGACGCCGAACGCACCAGAAAAGGCATCACTCCACGCAGCTTCACCCCCGAGGAAATCATGCGCCGCTACATGGCCGCCATGGTTAACGAGGGAGCCAAGGTGCTGGCCGATGGGATCGCACTGCGGCCGCTGGACATTGATGTGACGTTTCTTTACGGCTACGGTTTCCCACGCTTTCGGGGCGGCCCCATGAAATACGCCGACACCGTGGGTCTTGCCAACATCCTGGCCGATATACAGGCCTTCGCCCAAGAAGACCCGCTGTTCTGGCAGCCCGCACCCTTGCTGGAAAAACTGGTGGCCGAGGGCCAAGATTTCGCGAGCCTGAACCAGCTGCCCACTTGATTGCAGCCGACCTACTCAACCCTGCCCTTTGCCGATCGCTCGCTGCGGCGGCATCTGGCAAACCCCACACTGCACCGTACCTGAGGAGACCCTTTTTATGCGCCAGGCCGTTATCGTCTCGACCGCTCGCACACCACTGACCAAATCGCACCGTGGCGAACTCAACATCACGCCGGGCCCCACGCTAGCCAGCTTTGCGGTCCGTGCTGCGGTCGACCGCGCAGGGATTGACCCCGCGCTGATCGAGGACGCCATTCTGGGCTGCGGCTACCCCGAAGGCATCACCGGGCGCAATGTGGCACGCCAGGCCATCATCCGCTCGCAACTGCCCTTGTCCATCGGCGGCACCACGGTGAACCGCTTCTGCGCATCGGGCTTGCAAGCCATTGCGATCGCTGCCGGGCGCATCGTGGTGGACGGAGCACCGGCCATGATTGCCGGTGGTGTGGAAAGTATTTCAGGCATCCGCTCGCGCCAGGATGGCCAAAGCGGCCTGGACCCGTGGATCCAGGAGCACAAACCCGCGCTGTACATGGAAATGATCGACACCGCCGATATCGTGGCCCGCCGATACCACATCAGCCGCGAAGCGCAAGACCGTTTCTCGGTCGAAAGCCAGCGCAAAGTGGCCCAAGCGCAAGCCGCCGGCCGGTATGCCGATGAAATTATCTCCATCACCACCACCATGGCAGTGACGGACAAAGACACCGGCACGGTAAGCCAACGCGAGGCTACGGTCGACCGGGACACCTGCAACCGCGCGGGCACCACCTACGAATCCCTGGCCAAACTGGCGCCTGTGAAAGGGGCGGACCAGTTCATCACCGCCGGCAATGCCTCGCAACTGTCCGACGGTGCCAGCGCCTGCGTGCTGATGGAGGCTGGAGAGGCCGAGCGCCTGGGGCTGCAAGCGCTTGGAGCCTTCCGTGGCATGGCCATAGCGGGTTGCGAGCCGGATGAAATGGGTATCGGCCCGGTCTATGCCGTGCCCAAACTGCTGAAGCGCCACGGCCTGACGGTGGACGACATCGACCTATGGGAGCTGAACGAGGCATTTGCCTCACAAGCCATTTACTGCCAGCAAACGCTGGGTATTCCGGTCGACCGCCTGAACGTGAACGGCGGCGCGATTGCCATCGGTCACCCTTTTGGCATGACAGGTGCGCGGCTGGCGGGTCACATCTTGCTGGAAGGCCGCCGCCGCAACGCAGAGGGCCAGCGCGTCAAATGGGGCGTGGTAACCATGTGCATTGCCGGTGGCATGGGTGCCGCCGGACTGTTTGAAATTTTCTGAGCAGGCTAGCCGAAGCATCGATATGGATCTCCAATTCACCCCCCAAGAGCAAGCCTTCCGCGACGATGTGCGGGCCTTCCTGAAAGACCAATTGCCCGCCCGCATTGCCAACAAGGTGAAAGCCGGCCAACGCCTGAGCAAAGCCGACCAGGAAGAATGGCACGCCATCCTCAACGCCCGCGGCTGGCTGGCCAACCACTGGCCCGAGGCCCATGGCGGCCCCGGGTGGAGCACCGTGCAGAAGTTTATTTTCGATACCGAATGCGCACTGGCGGGTGGCCCGCGCATCGTGCCGTTTGGCGTGAATATGCTGGGCCCAGTGCTCATCAAATATGCCAATGCGCAGCAAAAAGCGCACTGGCTGCCGCGCATCCTGAGCGGCGAAGACTGGTGGTGTCAGGGGTACTCCGAGCCCGGCGCGGGCTCAGACCTGGCATCGGTCAAGACCACTGCAGTCCGGGTCACCGATCCAAGCGGCGACCACTACATCGTCAACGGCCAGAAGACCTGGACCACCCAAGGCCAGCACGCCAACATGATTTTTTGCCTGGTGCGCACCGACCGCGAGGCTAAAGCGCAATCAGGCATCAGCTTCTTGCTGATGGACATGAATTCACCGGGTGTGGATTTGCGCCCTATCCGCACGCTGGATGGCGACTGCGAGGTGAACGAGGTGTTTTTCACCAACGTGAAAGTGCCCGCCGAAAACCTGGTCGGTGAAGAAAACAAGGGGTGGACTTACGCCAAATACCTGCTCACCTATGAGCGCACCGGTATCGCGGGCGTGGGCTTTTGTATTGCGGCGCTGGTCAAGCTCAAGGTGATTGCCGCGCGGGTCTTGAAAAACGGTAAACCCCTCGACCAAGACCCGCTGTTCGCAGCCCGTATGGCCCGTGTAGACATCGATCTCGAGAACATGAAAACCACCAATCTGCGGGTCATTGCCGCTGCCGCCAGCGGTGGTGTGCCTGGTGCGGAGAGCTCGATGCTCAAGATCCGCGGCACCGAGATCCGGCAAGAAATCCTGTCGCTCATCCGCCGCGCCATGGGGCCCTATGCCCTTCCATTTGAAGAAGAAGCCCAATACGCCGGCTATAGCGAGCACCCGCTGGGCGAGCCCGAGGCGGCCACCGCAGCGGCCCACTACTTCAACTACCGCAAGCTGTCGATCTTCGGTGGCTCCAACGAAATCCAGAAAAACATCATCTCCAAGATGATTTTGGGCCTTTGAGCCTTGGCGAGAGGGACTCACCCATGAACTTCCAACACACCGAAGACCGCCGCATGCTGGCGGATTCACTGAACCGCTTTTTGTCTGAAAAAAATGGCATCGAAGTCCGCCACCAGAGCGCTGGCAGCGCGCTTGGCTTTTCCCGAGAGGTCTATGCCGGTCTGGCGGAATTGGGCACCATCGGCGCGCTGTTTCCGGAAGATGCGGGTGGCTTTGGCGGCACCGGTTTTGACGTGAGCGTGGTGTTTGAATGCCTGGGCAGTAACCTAGCGGTAGAGCCCTTGCTGGGCGCGCTGGTGGTCGGGCAAGCCCTGATCGCAGCGGGCACCGACGCACAGCGGGCCGCTCTGGAATCCATCATGGCGGGCACGAGCGTTGCGGCACTGGCGCACGAGGAGCCCGGCAGCCATTACGAACTGAGCCATGTCACCCTGAGCGCAACCCCAGCGGCCGACCCTTCAGCCGGCGACTGGGTGCTGAATGGCCGCAAGGCGGTGGTACCCATGGGCGATGCGGCCGACCTGCTGTTGGTGTCCGCCCGCACCGCGGGCCAGCCGCTGGATGCCGACGGTATCAGCCTGTTCCTTGTTCAGGGCGATGCTCCGGGTGTGAGCCGGCGTGGGAACGGCCGCATCGACGGCGGCCGCACCGCCGAGTTGACATTTACAAACGTGGCGGTAGATGCCAGCGCCCTGCTAGGCGCACCGGGCCAAGGCCTGGCTGTGCTGGAACGCATCAGTGGCTACGCGCTGTTAGCGCTGGCAGCTGAAAGCTTGGGGGCCATGGACATGGCCAAAGACCAGACACTGGAATACCTACGCACCCGCAAACAATTTGGGGTACCGATCGGTAGCTTCCAGGCGCTGCAGCACCGCATGGCCGACTTGCTGCTGGAAGTGGAGCAAGCCCGCTCGGCGGTGATCAACGCCGCCGCAGCGGTGGACGACACCGATCGCACCACACGCGAGAGAGCCTTGTCTGCCGCGAAATACAGCGTAGGCCGCATCGGCACACTGGTGGCGGAAGAAAGCATCCAGATGCATGGCGGTATCGGCATGACTTGGGAGCTGCCACTGGCGCACTATGCCAAACGCCTGGTGATGATCGACCACCAGTTTGGCGACGAAGACCATCACCTGGCCCGCTTTATCGCTCTAGGGCAGGCAGCTGTCTGCGCTTAAGCCATGACGATCATGACCCACGCCCTATTGACCCGCCGTGAAGGGGCGGTGCTCATTCTGTCAAACCACAACCCGGCAGCCCGCAACGCGCTGACCCCGGAGTTCTACCGGGGCATCGGTGCCGCTCTTGACAAGCGCACCGCCGATTTCGTCAAACTGCGCAGCCCCGCGGCCTGAACCTACTGAGTACCTGACCCGACATGGAACCCACCCTACCAAACCCCGGCACTGACCAACCCGACCTGCCCTTAAGCGGCGTGCGGGTGCTGGACCTCTCACGCGTATTTGCCGGGCCACTGTGCGGCCAGGTGTTAGCCGACTTTGGCGCCGAAGTTATCAAGGTGGAGCACCCCGGTCGCGGCGACGACACCCGGGACTGGGGTATTCGCATCGGCAAAACCGAGACCACGTACTACAACGGCATGAACCGCAACAAGCGGTCCATCACCCTGGACCTGCAAAGCCCCGAGGCCATCAGCATCGTCCGGGAGATGCTGCCGCAGTTCGATGTGGTCATCCACAATTTCAAGACCGGTGGTGCCGAGAAACTGGGTCTGGGCTTTGAGCAGCTCAAGGCCATCAAGCCCGACCTGATCTACTGCGCAATCGCGGGCTACGACACCAGCGGCCCCGAAGCCAAGCGTCCAGGATATGACCTCGTTATTCAAGGCGAGGCCGGCTTGATGGCTTTAAATGGCGACTCCGGCATGCCGCCACTGAAGTTCGGCGTGGCAGTGGTAGACATGATGACCGGCATGTACGCTGCACAGGCCGTGCTGGCCGCACTGTTCCGCCGTGAGCGCACGCACAGAGGCCAGCTGATCGAGATGGCGCTCTACGACTGCGGCGTGATGGTCACCGGCTATTACGGTCTGGACGCGCTGATCTTGGGCAAAGACCCCGCCCGCTATGGCAATGCCCACCCGTCCATCATGCCCTATGGAATGTTTGAGGCAGCCGACGGCCCGTTGATCATTGCCGTGGGCAACAACAGCCAGTTCGACAAATTCTGCCGCCAGGTCGTGATGCGGCCTGACATCGTCGAAGACCCCCGCTTTGCCACCAACGTGGAACGTGCCCGCAACCGGGTGGCCTTGGCTCCCCTGCTCACCGAGCTGATCTGCCAGTTCCCGCGCGACGTGCTGTTGAAGCGCTTGATGGCCCAAGGCATCCCCTGCGGCAAGGTGGCTGGCTTGCACGAAGCGCTCACCAGCGAGCGCACCCAACGTGGCGGGCTGGTGCAGAACATGCCGCACCCTGTGGCAGGTACCACCCACGTATTTGCGCCGCCCTACCGGCTGGACGGGCAACGCCTGCCCATCCGCAATGCGCCGCCCACGCTGGGCGAAGGCACGCGCGAGGTGCTGACGCAACTGCTACACATGACCGACGCCCAACTGGAGGCGCTGCGTGCCCGGGGTGTGCTGACGCTACCCGAATAAAACCCTTTCACCCAAACCACAACGAGGAGACATAGACATGACAACACGCATCCCACGCCGCACACTGGTTACCGCCCTGGCGGCTGCAACAGCAATGGCTACTCTCGGGCACGCGGGCACCGCCTTGGCTCAAAGCTGGCCTAGCAAACCCATCAAACTGATCGTGCCCTACGCAGCCGGTGGTGCCACTGACATCACGGCCCGTGCAATCGGTGAAAAACTTTCAGCCCGCTTGGGCCAACCGGTGCTGGTGGACAACCGTGGCGGCGCAGGCGGCGTTACCGGCACCGATGCGGCACTCAAATCCCCTGCAGACGGCCACACCTTGCTGCTATCGCTGGGCACGACGATGCTCATCAACCAGTACCTGTACGAAAAACTGCCGTACAACCCGCAAAAAGACCAAGCCCTGATCACGCAAATCGCCTTGGCCCCGGTCGTGTTGCTGGTGAACCCGCAGCTGCAGGTGTCTAACGCACCCGAGTTGTTGGCCTACATTGAGAAAAACAAAAACAAGGTGGCTTACGGGTCGTGGGGTATGGGCTCTTACTCTCACCTCGCCGGTGCTTGGCTGTCTGACAAGCTCAAGGCGGACATGAACCATGTGCCCTACAAGGGCGAGGCCCCCATGCTGCAAGATTTGGTGGGCGGCCAGTTCCAGATGGCTTTTGCCAGTTTGCAGTCTGCCCGCCCCTATATCGACTCAGGCAAGCTCAAAGCGCTGGCCGTTACCGGTGGCCAGCGCATGGACGCACTGCCCAAAGTCAGCACCATGGCCGAGCAAGGCATCAAGGACGAGGTGTTTCAGGTCACCGGTTGGTTGGGCATGAGCGCGCCTGCCAAAACGCCGCCCGAGGTGGTGGCCCGCTTGGGCACAGAAGTGCAAGCCATCCTTGCGCTGCCCGATGTGCGTGACCGCATCTTGCAAATGGGCTTTATCCCCGTGGGTAGCAGCCCCGAACAATTCAACGCTCAGTTCAAGAAAGACGCACCGGTGTGGGAGCGCGTGGTCAAGGTGTCTGGCGCCACCCTCGAGTGATTTCGATGGCGGTGTTCAGGCCTCTTGGGTAACGCGGTAGATGCCCAGGCTCACCAGCACCAAAGCGGCGAGGTACTTCCACTCAAGAAGTGACTCGCCCAAAAAGAGTGCAGACAGTCCGGCCCCAAACAAAGGAACCAAAAAACTGTAAAGCGCTACGGTGCTCACGCGGTTGTATTTCAGCAGCACGCCCCACAGTGCAAATGCCACCGCCGACAAAAACGCCATATAGACCAGCAGCAAGCTCGCTGGCCACGTAAAGCCAACGATCTGGCCGCCAGCGCCCAACCCTATGGCAACCAGCACCACCCCGCCGATACCGAGTTGGTAGCCTGTCATGACCACCGAGTCCATCCGCTGTGAAAGCCGCTTTCCGTAGAGGGATGCGGACGACAACACCAGCGCGGCCAGCACCACAAAGCCTTCTCCCAGCCAGGAGAAACCAGTGTCTGCCGGATGGACATCACCCAGCAGCCCGCCCGCGTTCACTACCAGCACCCCTGCGAGGCCCAGCACGCAACCTGACATCTTGCGCCATGTCAGGGTGTCGTTGTGGTACAAAAAATGCGCCAGCAGCACACTGAAAAACACGCCGGAGGTGTTGAGAATGGATGCCTTCACCCCCGTGGTGTTGGCGACGCCGATGTAGAAAAAGATGTACTGCAGCGTGGTTTGGAACACCCCCAGTGCAGCCATTTCACCCACCTGCGCACGTTGCAATCGCAAGTCCTTACCAGTGA
>JAIXVK010000128.1 GCA_027483085.1 Comamonadaceae bacterium
AACTGCCAGCGCTGGCCGGCTCTCAAAGCAGGCGGTGTGCGCTGCAGCTCCGGTGTTTGGGTCTGGAGGTTGAAGCCGGTGGTGTACCACCCCACATCCAGCAAACGGGGCACAGACACCGGTGTGCCATCCAAGAGCGTAGCCCCCGCCCCGCTCTCGCCCGCGTCCACCCGTAGCCGGAAACGGAGCCCCGATTCGGTGGCTTGGGGCATATCTGCAACGACGCCGGTCACCAGAACATCGCGCCCCTCCAGCGCTGGAGCTAGCGCCTGGCTCATGAACAGCACAGCGCGCAATCCGGTCACACCCCAAGCCAGTGCCACTGCGGACAAGCCTGCCACACCATGACGCCACAACCCCACTATCTTTTTAATAGCAACCCACGCATACCCCACAAGGGCTAGAAGCACAAACGCCACATAAACCGCGGGCGCTGACAACGCGGCTTGCTGCAACTGCAACGCCATCCCCGCCAGCAGCCCCAACCCCACAGCACCGCCAGTGCGGGGCCAGACGGCAAGGCGGAGTGCGGTGGCGTACATACAACCATGCTAACCGCGCGCAGTGCGCCGAAAATTCATCCGCGATGGAGGCACTGGCGCGGACCTTGCTTTAAAAGCCTGTCAAACCCGATTGTTAGTATGGGGCCTGTGCGGCAACCGCTGCACGGCGTCCCCTGTGAGATCTACCGAGACCGGCCCATGTCCATTCACGCAGCGCTGAACCACGTTACCCACTACTCGTACGACCGTCTGGTCAACCTCGGTCCCCAAGTCATCCGCCTGCGCCCTGCCCCGCACTGCCGCAGCAAAATCATCTCGTACTCGCTCAAGGTCGAGCCGAGCACCCACTTCGTCAACTGGCAGCAAGACCCGTACGCCAACTACCAGGCCCGTCTGGTGTTCCCCGAGAAAACCAAAGAATTCAAAGTCACGGTCGACCTGGTGGTCGAAATGGCGGTGTACAACCCTTTTGACTTCTTCCTGGAACCTACGGCCGAGAACTTCCCCTTCCAATACGACAAGCTTTTGGGCCAGGAGCTCGCTCCCTATTTGGTGGCAGAGCCGTTGACCCCGGAATTCAAAAAATTCCTCGCTGCCATTGACCTCAAGGAACGCCGCACCATCGACTTTCTGGTCTACATCAACCAGCTGGTGCACAACGCCGTCAGCTACACCATCCGCATGGAGCCCGGTGTGCAAACGCCGGAAGAAACCCTGACGCTGGCCAGCGGCTCGTGCCGCGACTCCGGATGGCTGCTGGTGCAACTGCTGCGCCACTGTGGTTTGGCCGCGCGCTTTGTGTCGGGCTACCTGATTCAGCTGGCCCCGGACGTGAAGTCTCTGGACGGCCCCAGCGGCACCGAAGTCGACTTCACCGACCTGCACGCCTGGTGCGAGGTCTATCTGCCCGGCGCAGGATGGATCGGGCTGGACGCGACCAGCGGCTTGCTGGCAGGCGAGGGCCACATCCCGCTGGCCTGCACCCCGCAGCCCAGCGGCGCAGCCCCGATTGAAGGCGGCGTAGACAAGTGCGAGGTGGAATTTTCCCACCACATGCAAGTCACCCGCATGTACGAATCCCCCCGCGTCACCAAGCCTTACACGCCCGAGCAGTGGGCCGAGGTCATGACCCTGGGCGACGCGGTAGACGCCGAACTCGTGGCCGGCGATGTGCGCCTGACCATGGGTGGCGAGCCCACCTTTGTGGCGGTGAACGACCGCGACGCCCCCGAGTGGAACACCGACGCCCTGGGCCCCACCAAGCGCGGCTTCGCCACCGAGCTGGTGCACAAACTGCGCGACGAATACGGCCAGGGCGGCTTTCTGCACTTCGGCCAGGGCAAGTGGTACCCCGGCGAGCAGCTGCCGCGCTGGGCGCTCAACATCTACTGGCGTGCGGACAAACAAAAGGTGTGGAACAACCCCGCCCTGTTCACAGACGAGCGCAAGCCCACTCACTACACCGCCGAAGACGCGGGCTATTTCATCCGCAGTCTGGCCGGCAAGTTGGGTTTGACCGACAAGTACGTGCAGGCCGGCTATGAAGACACCTGGTACTACCTGTGGCGCGAGCGCCGCCTGCCGGTGAATGTGGACCCCTTTAACAGCAAACTCGATGACGAGATGGAGCGCGCCCGCCTGCGCCGCGTCTTCGAGCAGAAGCTGGACTCGGTGGTGGGCTATGTGCTGCCGCTCAAGGTGGGTGATGGCCCGCGCCTGACCGGCCCGAGCTGGACTACCGGCCCCTGGTTCTTCCGCGACGAGCGCATGTACCTCATGCCCGGCGACTCGCCCATGGGCCTGCGTCTGCCGCTGGATTCCCTGCCTTGGGTCAGCCAGGGTGACTACCCGTATCTGGTGGAGCGCGACCCGACGGTGGACCGCGGCGCGTTGCCAGCGCACG
Organism: Comamonadaceae bacterium; assembly: GCA_027483085.1. Lineage (GTDB taxonomy): Bacteria > Pseudomonadota > Gammaproteobacteria > Burkholderiales > Burkholderiaceae_C > Allorhodoferax. Next base: position 2,407 of record JAIXVK010000128.1, read on the forward strand.
CGGCCTTTGCTCAGCGCTATGCGCCTAACGCCACGACCGTAATGACCGTCAATGCAGGCGTCGCCGGGGTCACAAGTGCCGGCTCTATAGCCGCCAACGGAGTGCCATACCTGGCCGGCAACCTGGCCGTACCCGAAACCGGCCGCAAGATGCAAACCGCGAAGGGCACCGGCGACGCCAGCATTTCTACCAACGCCCAAAGCGCCAAGCAGCCCGAACCGGCGATGTATGCCGAAGCTCCGAACCGCTTTGAATCCGCCCATTGGATCACCCGCACCGCGCTGTGCGTGGAAGTGCGCGACCCGCGCCGTGCCAGCGGCCCCAAGGCCGAAGCCGTGGGCTCCAAATCGGGAGTGATGTACATCTTCATGCCGCCCTTGGAGCGCTTGGAAGACTACCTGGACCTGCTGGCCGCCATCGAGGCGACCGCCAGCGAGCTGAAGATGCAAGTCGTGCTGGAAGGCTACCCGCCTCCCCGCGATCCACGCTTGAAGCTCCTGCAAGTCACCCCCGACCCGGGTGTGATTGAAGTGAACGTGCACCCCGTCACCAACTGGAAAGAGCTGGTCTACAACACCGAGTTTTTGTACAACGCAGCGTTCGAGTCGCGCCTGAGTGCCGAGAAGTTCATGACCGATGGCCGCCACACCGGCACCGGTGGTGGCAACCACTTCGTGATGGGCGGCGCCACACCGGCGGACAGTCCGTTTTTGCGCAAACCTGAGCTGCTGGCCAGCCTGCTGCTGTACTGGCACAACCACCCATCCTTGAGCTACCTGTTCAGCGGCATGTTTGTGGGCCCGA
>JAIXVK010000162.1 GCA_027483085.1 Comamonadaceae bacterium
ATACAAGTTTTTCAGGCTTTAGCAAGTCGCTCCAAAACTTTTGTTTTACCGCTGAGTTCCAGTACGGCATCCAGCGAAGGCGTTTGCGCAGTGCCCATGACCAGCACGCGGACCGGCATCGCCAACTGGGGCATCTTGAGGCTGTGTGCGGCCAAGACTTCTTTAATCACCGCGGCGATCGCAGCCTTGTCCCACGCGCAATCTGCCAGCTTGGCAGCCAGGGCCGCAATGGCGGGCTTAACTGCATCGGTCACGTGCTGGGCCAGCTCTGCCGAATCCACCTGCAAATCCGCATAAAACTTGGCAGCCCAAGTCGCGAGCGACACGGTGGTGTCACAACGATCTTTGAGTAAACCGCACACCAAAGGCAAATGGTTGGCAATGACATCGTCTGCCAGCTGAACGCCCTGCTTGGCCAATTGCACAGCCACCAATGGCGCCAAGCGGGCGTTATCGGCTTGCTTGATGTAGTGGGCGTTGACCCACAGCAACTTGGCGGGGTCCCACTGCGCGGGGCTCTTGTTCAGGTGGGTACCGTCGAACCAGCTCACCAACTGCTCACTGCTGAACAGCTCTTCGTCGCCATGGCTCCAACCCAGGCGGGCCAAGTAGTTCAACATGGCTTCGGGCAGATAGCCGCCCTCTTCGTAGGCGGTCACACTCACGGCACCGCGGCGCTTGGAGAGCTTCTGACCATCGTCACCCAGAATGACCGGGCAGTGGCCGAACTCGGGCAAAGGCGCACCGAGCGCATGAAAGATATTGATCTGCCAAGGCGTGTTGTTGATGTGCTCATCGCCACGGAACACGTGACTGATCTGCATATCCCAATCGTCCACCACCACCGCAAAGTTGTAGGTCGGAATGCCATCGGTGCGAACGATGATCAGGTCGTCAATCTCGCGGTTGCTGATGGTGATGGGGCCTTTGACCAGGTCGTTCCAGGTCACATCGCCGTCTGTTGGGTTGCAGAAGCGCACCACAGGTTTCACACCTTCGGGAATGGCCGGCAAGGTTTTGCCGGGTGCGGGGCGCCAAGTGCCGTCGTACAGCGCTTTTTCACCACGGGCCTTTTTGGCCTCGCGCACCGCATCGAGTTCTTCGGGGGTGCTGTAGCAGTAGTAAGCCTTGCCTTCTGCAATTAGCTGGTCGACCACGGCCTTGTAACGCTCCAGGCGCTGCATTTGGTACACCGGGCCTTCGTCGTACTCCAGCCCCAGCCAGCGCATGGATTCCAGAATCTGGTCCACCGAGTCCTGGGTGGAGCGGGCTACGTCGGTGTCTTCAATGCGCAGCACAAACTCGCCACCGAAGTGGCGGGCATAAGCCCAGGAATACAGCGCGGTGCGGGCAGTGCCCAGGTGCAGAAAGCCGGTGGGCGAAGGGGCAATACGAGTGCGAATTTTGCTCATGTCAGATAGTTTGCAAACCACGCGCCAGATCGGCGGTGATGTCGTTGATATGGTCCAGGCCCACGGCCACGCGAATCAGGCCTTGGCCAATGCCGGCCGCCTGACGCTGCACTTCCGACAAGCGGCCGTGCGAGGTGCTAGCAGGATGCGCCGCCAACGTTTTGGTATCGCCAAGGTTGGTGCACAGCGAGAGCACCTGCATGCTGTCGAGCACATGGAATGCGTTTTTGCGCGCAGTGTCCACGTCCGGTGCTTTCACTTCAAACGACAACACCGCGCCACCGCAGCCGGACTGCTGGCGCATGGCCAACTCGTGTTGCGGGTGGCTGGTCAAGCCGGGGTAAAAAACACGTGCTACTTGCGGCTGGGCTTCCAGCCAATGGGCCAGTGCCAGTGTGGTCTCCGACTGCGCCTTTACGCGCAGGGCCAAGGTTTCCATGCCCTTGAGCAGCACCCAAGCATTGAAAGGCGCCAGCACCATGCCGCAGGTGCGGATCACCGGCAAAAACATGTCGTCGCGTTGCTTCTGGGAACAGCAAATGGCACCCGCCATCACGCGGCCTTGGCCATCCAAAAACTTGGTGCCGGAATGGATGATGAAATCCGCCCCCATGCTGGCCGGACGCTGCAACACCGGGGTGGCGAAACAGTTGTCCACGGCCAAGAAGGCGCCTACGCTATGTGCAATGTCGGCCAAGGCCTGGATGTCGCACACCTCGGTGAGCGGGTTGGTGGGCGTCTCTGCAAACAGCAGCTTGGTGGTGGGACGCACTGCAGCCTTCCAAGCTTCAACATCGGTTTGCGACACAAAGGTGGTTTCCACACCGAACTTGGCAAACTCGCGGCTGAACATCGGAATGACCGAGCCGAACACCGATTGCGAGCAAATCACATGGTCGCCCGCTTTCAGCAGCGCCATGCCCAACAACAAAATCGCTGACATGCCGGACGAGGTGGCAATGGCTGCTTCGGTGCCCTCGAGCGCCGCCAGCCGGAGTTCCATGCTGGTGACTGTGGGGTTGCTCACGCGGGAATACGTGAAACCCTCTTCTTCCATCGCAAACCGCGCGGCGCTGGAGGCTGCGCTGTGTTGCACATAGCCGCTGGTCAGGTACAGAGCTTCCGAGTTTTCGCCGTATTGGCTGCGCTCCAGCGCCGCACGCACCGCCAGGGTGTCGTTGTGCAGGCCTTCGGGTAAGGGAATTTGCTTCATGGGGTCAGTCAGCGTGGTTGGGCAGCGCCATGCGGGAAGTTTCTTCCTGGCCTTCTTCAGCGCCTACACGGTTTTCGTTCAAGCGGGCAATGTCGTCCGACGAAATGTCGCCAGTTACGTACACGCCATCAAAACAGGAGGCATCAAAACCCGCCAAGTTTTTGCTCAAGGAGCCGATGGCTTTTTTCATGCCGTCCACATCCTGGTAAAT
>JAIXVK010000026.1 GCA_027483085.1 Comamonadaceae bacterium
CCGGACGTCATTACCAACGCGGAGTTGGTCGCCAGCTACAACGCCTATGCCGCGCTGCAAAACGCCCAGTTTGCCGACGAGATAGCCGCTGGCAGCCGCACCGCTCTGACGGACTCCAGCGTCGAGTTCATTGAAAAAGCCTCAGGCATCCAGCGCCGCTATGTGATGGAAAAAACCGGGGTGTTGGACCCCGAGCGCATGCGCCCGCACTTCACGCCCCGCCCAGATAGCGAGTTGTCGTTGATGGCTGAAATTGCCGTCAAAGCCTGCCAACACGCGCTCACAACTGCCGGCAAAACCGCCGCCGATGTAGACGGCGTGATTTGCGCCAGCGCCAACATGCAGCGCCCCTACCCGGCCATGGCTATCGAAATCCAGACCGCCTTGGGCGTGCAGGGCTACGGTTTTGACATGAACGTGGCCTGCTCTTCCGCCACCTTTGCGCTGGAGCAAGCGGTGAACGCCGTGCGCTGTGGCAGTGCCCGTGCGGTGCTGGTGGTGAACCCCGAGATCACATCCGCCCACCAGGCGTGGATAGACCGGGACTGCCATTTCATCTTTGGCGATGTGTGCACGGCGATTCTGGTGGAACAGCTGGACCTCGCACCCGCCGGTAGTTTTGAGGTGCTGGGCACCAAGCTGCTGAGCACTTTCAGCAACAACATCCGCAACAACAACGGCTTCATGTCGCGCTCGGAAGACCGCAACCCGGACGACCGCGATCAGCTCTTCCGCCAGGAAGGCCGCAAGGTATTCAAAGAGGTGTGCCCCATGGCGGCCGAGCACATCGAGCAACATCTGAACTCGCTGGACCTGACGCCGCAGCAGGTGCGCCGCTTTTGGCTGCACCAAGCCAACTTGGGCATGAACCAGCTGATTGCCAAAAAACTCTTGGGGCGGGAGGCGACGCTGGATGATGCGCCGGTGATTCTGGACGAATTCGCCAACACAGCGTCGGCGGGCTCCATCATCTCTTTCCACCGCCACCACGCTGACATTGCAGCGGGTGAGGTGGGAGTGATCTGCTCGTTTGGAGCAGGCTACTCGATTGGTAGCGTGGTGGTGAAGCGCCTGTAAGACCAGACGCTTCGGAACAGCGCCCCTTAGTTCAGGGGGCGCTTGAGGCGCATTTCCTCGATCTTGACGGCACCGATCTGCACGGTTTTGGCGGTGTTCATTTCGCGCTTGAAGCCAGCGAGCTCGTGGAAACGCATGGCGCGCTCGTTGGCAATCGGCAGCCACACGCTTACGTTGGCGCAACCCTCTTCGAGCAGGCCTTCGCGGGCAGCATCCCACAGGGCCAGGCCTACGCCTTTGTCCCAGTGGCTGGAGGCCACGTAAATGGCCCAAATTTCGCCCATGGTCGGTGGGGTGCCCTTGTCACGCGAGCGGTCAAAACCCACGAATCCGACGATCTTGTCGTCATCCAGAGCCACTTGAACCTGGGGTTCAGCGTACTCAATCGCTTCGCGCCAGTAAGCCTGGCGCTTGTCCAAGGGGGTCACGGGAACCGGTGTATCGGCCAGCATGCTTTTGAAGGCTTCGCGAACAGAAGAGTTGTGGAGCTCAGCGATGGCTTTGGCATCACGTAGTGTGGCGGGGCGAACCTTGAAAGTAGTCGTACTGGACATGTCTAACGCAAACTCAAGCAAAATTGAAAAAAAGAGCGTGATTGTCGCAGCATTCAAGAATCGACTCCCATGGCCCCATTTTTTGCCCGCCACACCCCTCTCAAACCGGCTTGCTGACACCGCAAAAGATCCCGCCAATGACCGCACCAATGTCCCCGCCTCTCAACGCCACCTACACCGTATCCGTGCTGCCAGCCGGCCTGAATTTTGAGAGCGATGGCATCAGCAGCGTGCTGGAGTCCGGCTTGGCGCAGGGGGTTGAGCTGCCGAGCTCCTGCCGCAATGGGACCTGCAGGGCCTGCCTTTGCAAAATGGTGTCGGGGCGGGTGCGCTATCGCATGGAGTGGCCGGGTCTGAGTGCCGATGAAAAGAGCGAGGGCTGGTGCCTGCCGTGTGTGGCGGTTCCCCTGAGCGATCTGCTGCTCGACCAGCCGTTTTCCTGCGCGGCTTAAGCCCGTAGTAACCCCTAACCCATCACCCCGGGATACCTAGGGTCACCACCATTGCGGGTGCACTGGTGCGAGCCCAACAATCGACTCAACGATTGAGGGGAGTCCATGCAAACGATTGCACTGCAGCCTGCCGACCTTCCTTTGGCTTGCCTGTACCGCTGGGAGCACGAGCGCCCTGCTGCGGTCTATCTCTCGCAACCCATGCGAGGCGGGCAAGTACTGGACCTGACCTGGGCCCAAGCGGCCAGCCAGGTGCGGCGCATGGCCCAATGGCTGCAAAGCCAAGGCTGGGCAGCGGGCAGCAGGGTCGCCATCATCGGTAAAAACAGCGCCCACTGGATCTTGGCGGATCTGGCAATCCAAATGGCGGGGTATGTGTCGGTGCCGATCTACCCCACCTTCAATGGCGAGGCCCTGAGCTACATCCTGCTGCACAGCGAGAGCAAGGCGCTTTTCATCGGCAAGCTCGATGACACCGTCAACCTGCAAAGCGGTGTGCCGCCCGGGCTGCCCCTGATTGCGCTGCCCTTGGCACCTTCCATGCACGCCCACCAATGGACGGAGTTGATCAACACCACCAGCCCGCTCAAAACATGCCCTGAGCCTGCGGGTGAGAGCATCAGCACCATCATTTACACCTCGGGCACCACTGGTACCCCTAAAGGCGTGGTGCACAGCTTCAACAGCATGGCCTGGGGCGTGAGCTGTGCGACGCGCCGCTTCCCGATGGATATCAACGACCGCTACATCTCGTACCTGCCCTTGGCCCATGTGGCAGAGCGCATGCTGATTGAGCAGGCCTCGTTGCGCTATGGCGGACGCATTTTTTTTGCCGAGTCACTGGACACGTTTTTGCAAGATCTCCAGCGCGCGCGGCCTACGGTGTTTTTCTCTGTTCCGCGGCTGTGGGTGAAGTTTCAACAAGGGGTGCACAGCAAGGTGCCGGCACCCAAGCTCCGGTTTTTGCTCAGCCTGCCCGTCGTGGGCCATTTAGTGCGCCGCAAGATTTTGAAAGGGCTGGGTTTGGACCAATGCCGCATCGCCGCAGGCGGGGCTGCGCCCATGCCTGCTGATGTGCTGCAGTGGTACCGCCGCTTGGGGCTGGACCTGGTCGAGGTTTACGGAATGACCGAGAACAGCGGGGTCTCGCACTCCACCCTGCCCGGTTCGCGCCAGACCGGCTCCGTTGGCTTGGCCTACGACGAAGTCGAAACGCGCATGGACCCTGCCACCGGTGAGATTCAAATGCGTTGCCCGGCTTTGATGAAAGCCTATTACCGCGAACCCGAGCTCACGGCCACCGCGCTCACCCCGGACGGATGGCTGCGCACCGGCGACAAAGGCGTCATGGATAGCCACGGGTTTTTGAGCATTACCGGTCGGGTCAAAGACCTGTTCAAGACCAGCAAAGGCAAATACATTGCGCCGGCACCCATCGAAGACAAGCTCGTTGCCCACGATGCGGTCGAGGCCTGTGTGGTCACCGGCGCCCACTATGCCCAGCCGTTTGCACTGGTCATGCTGTCGCCGGATGCGGCCGCAGAGAGCCGATCCGCCGCGGGCCGCCAAGCGCTGGAGGCCGGTCTCCAGCAGCACTTGCAGCAGGTCAACA
>JAIXVK010000598.1 GCA_027483085.1 Comamonadaceae bacterium
AAGCACGCCGATGCGGCCTGTTTGCTGGTGAGTGACATCGACAAGGGCGGCGCGTTTGCCCATTTGTATGGCACCTGGGCCTTGCTGCCTGAGGACGAGCGGCGGCTTATCAAGGGCTTTGTGCTGAACAAGTTCCGGGGCGATGCCAGCCTGTTGTCTCCTGCGCCGGAGCGCTTGCAGGAACTGACCGGTGTGCCCACGGTGGCAGTGTTGCCCATGTGGTGGCAGCACGGGCTGCCTGAAGAAGATGGTGTGTTTGACGACCGCAGCGTGGCCCGCGGTTCGGTGGACTTGACGGTGGCGGTGATTGCCTATCCGCGCATGAGTAACTTGGACGAGTTCCAGCCGCTCAAGAACATTCCCGGGCTCAAGTTGCAATGGGTGCGCAGCCCCAGCGAGCTGGCAGGGCTAAAGCCTACCGACTGGATCATCCTGCCTGGCTCCAAGCACACGAGTGGCGACCTAGCGTGGTTGCGTGCGCAGGGTCTGGATGCTGCGGTGGCTCGGCATGCGGGGCAGGGTGGGGCGGTGCTGGGGGTGTGCGGGGGCTTGCAGATGCTGGGCGAGGCCTTGATTGATCCGCACGGGATTGATGGCAATGCGCCGGGGCTCGGGCTGTTGCCGCTGGTGACGGTGTTTGCGGAGGACAAGACGGTTAGGCATACGTCCACGCGTTTCGTTGCGTCTCTTCAATCGCACGCCGAAGGGGGCACGGCCGGGGGCCTCATGCTGCCAAACGCGCAGAAATCGGCCCCCGGCCATGCCCCCTCCGGCGCGGGTGTGGGCGGCAGCGATGTCGGGACAGCCTTTCCTTGGGCTGCGTTGGCTGGCGTGCCTGTCGCCGGGTATGAGATTCACCATGGGCAGACGGCGCAGCATGTGGCTATGGCGGCTGCGGGCAATTTGGCCCACGCGGTGTTACCGGACGACTTGGGCTGGTGCAACGCGGCTGGCAACGTCATGGGTGTGTATTTGCACGGCATGCTGGAAGACGCTGCGGTGTTGCAAGCCTTGTTTGGCGCGCGTTTGCAGGGTGAGGTGCCCACACTGGACAAGGTGTTTGACGGGCTCGCGGACTACATCGGGAATCACTTTGGGCCCGGTGTGCTGGACGGGCTGGTCGGGCGCTGAAACTGCGCTTTGGGCGGGTGTACTTGGCGGTTATTCCAGCGCGGCGCCGCTGCTATCATCGACCGCTTCAGGTGCCCCTTGCCACGGCTTGGGGAGAATCGGGAAGACGGTGTGAATCCGTCGCGTGCCCAACGCTGTAAGGATGATGACCCGCGCTCTATGCCACTGGCCGCCAAGGCCGGGAAGGCGCATCGGGTCAGGTGATTCCGAGCCAGAAGACCGGCCTGATGTTGTTTACGCGCAGCAAGGCCGGGCTGTGCTTCTTTGATTCAGCACAGGGGAATGCCATGAATACATCGCCGGCGCACGCCGCATCGGGCTCGCACGCCCAAACTTCCGAAATTCACCACGACATTGCAGCCGCTTGGGACCTTGCTTTCGGGCGGACTGCCTTGGCCGATATCGCCGATCCGGCTTTGACGCAAGCACTGCAAGACACGCTCAACAACAAGACCAAACCTTTGGGCTCGCTCGGTCGCCTGGAGGATGCAGCGCTCAAGATCGGCCAGATTTTGGGTAGCACCGCGCCAGTGCTGGAGCAGCCGCAAATGGTGGTGTTTGCCGGTGACCACGGGTTGACCGCCCGCGGCATCTCGGCGTTTCCGAGTGATGTGACTTGGCAGATGGTCGAGAACTTTTTGGCCGGTGGCGCTGCGGTGAGTGTGCTGTCCAAGCAAAACGGGATTGCCTTGACGGTGGTGGACTGTGGCGTGAAGCACGACTTTCTGGCCGGCTTGCCAACGGGGGCTACACGGCCGGGCTTGCAGGTGCGCAAGGCGCAGGGTGCCGAGCAGGGCACGGCAGATTCTTCAGCCCAGCCGGCCATGACCACCAGTCAGCGCGATCAGGCCTTGCAACATGGCATGGCGCTGGTGAAGGACTTACCCGGCAATGCGCTCTTGTTGGGTGAAATGGGTATCGGCAACACGTCCGCCGCGTCCATGTTGCTCTCGCGTTTGGGTGGACTGGATATTGCCGTGTGCACCGGTGCCGGAACCGGCTTGGATGCGCCTGCGGTGCAGCGCAAGACCGAGGTGTTGCGCGAGGTGCTGGCCTTGCACGCTGAAGCGACCGCGCCGCTGGATGCATTGGCAGCCTTTGGTGGCTTTGAGATTGCGACCATGGTGGGCGCGGTGTTGCAGGCGGCCCACGAGCGCCGGGTGATCGTGGTGGACGGTTTTATCGCTACAAGCGCCATTGTGGTGGCGCATGCCCTGCAGCCGCAGGTGCTGCAACGTTGTGTGTTTGCGCACCGCTCGGGCGAGCGGGGCCATGAATTCATGTTGCAGCACCTGGGCGTGCAGGCTTTGCTCGACCTGGGCTTGCGCTTGGGCGAGGGCTCAGGCGCCGCGCTGGCCTGGCCGCTGCTGCAGTCGGCCTGCACGGTTCTGCGCGACATGGCGAGTTTTGCGTCAGCCGGCGTGTCTGAAAAGTCAGACGCTCCGGTGGCGGTGGGCTGAGCCCGGCGCGCGGTAGCCATGCGCAGCTTTATCCGCCACTACCTGCTGGCCCTGCAGTTTTTTAGCCGCGTGCCGGTCACCGGGCGTCTGGCTGACTGGGTGGGCTTCAGCCCGGCCATGCTGCGCGCCAGTGCGGCGCACTTTCCCGGGGTGGGCTGGCTGGTGGGTGGCGTGGTTGCGCTGCTGACCTGGGGCTTGCTGGCACTCCTGCCCGCAGGCCCGTTTGTCCCTTTGGTGGCCGCCGCCTTGGGCACCGCACTGAGTGTGGTGATGACCGGTGCCTTCCACGAGGACGGCTTGGCCGATGTGGCTGATGGCTTGGGTGGCAGCTACAACCGCGAGCGGGCGCTGGAGATCATGAAGGACTCGCGCGTGGGTGCCTTCGGGGCCATCGCGGTCATGCTGACCCTGCTGTGCAAAGTGGCGCTGCTGGCCATGCTGGGTTCGCTCAGCATGGGCTTGATGGTGGCAGGCGTGTTTGCTGCGCATGTGGTGTCGCGCACCTGGCCACTGCTCACCATCCGGCTGCTGCCGCATGTGGGGGATAGTGCAGTCTCCAAGTCCAAACCACTGGCGGCACAGATCAGCCTGCCCGCCTTGGGGGTGGCCCATTTATGGTGTTTTTTGGCTCTAGCGCTCGTAGGATTTGCGCCTGATGCTATTTATTTGGTAGCAAATACTGGCAGGCCCTCTGCCAACTTGTGGCCTCTCTGGGGCTTGGCGACTGGATTCAGCGTGTTGGCGTGGGCCTGGATGCACCGCTGGTTTGCCAAGCGTTTGCAAGGCTTCACCGGCGACTGCCTCGGCGCAGCGCAGCAGGTCAGTGAGATTGCGTTTTACCTGGGTCTGGCGCTGGCTTGGGGGTTGTGGCCCGCGGGTGCTACGTTATGAGCTTGTGGATCGTGCGGCATGCCTTGCCCCTGATTGCGCCCGGTAGCTGCTATGGCCAACTGGACATTCCGGCCGATGTGGCGCTCACCGAGTCTGCGGCCCTTGCAGCGGCCCAAGTGCTGCCCATGGGCGCCCGTCTGCGCTACTCGCCGCTACAAAGATGTGAGCGCCTCATGCAAGCCCTACTTGCGCTGAGGCCTGATTTAGCACTTGATTGCCAGCCGGATGCGCGGCTCATGGAAATGGGCTTTGGCATCCACGAGGGCACGCTGTGGGCCGATATCTCCGCGCAGCAGATGACAGCGTGGACCGACGATTTTGCGCACCACGCATTTGGCGGCGGTGAAACTGTGGCCGGATTCATGGGGCGTGTGGCTGAGGCCTGGGACGCTTATCGCAGCAACACCAGTGATCACGAGGTGTGGATCAGCCATTCGGGTGTGGCCCGGGCGGCGCAGTTGCTGAGCGAGGGCACACGCACGATCGCGCACGCCTCGGAGTGGCCGGTTGCCGGCCCGGCATTTGGCGAGTGGGTCTGTCTTTAACAAACGTTCACGGGCTTGTGTCACACTGCCACCGGTTTTTCAATTCACTCTAGGAGATGGGGATGGGACTATTTGATTCCGTACTGAGCGCCGTGGCGCAAAACGGTGGCTCCGGCGGCCTGCAAGACATCATGGGAATGGTGCAAGGCAACCCGCAGCTGATGCAGTTGGCCAGCCAGTTGCTCGCCAACGATGGCAGCCTTGGCGGTTTGCAGGGTTTGGTCAGCAAATTCCAGGAAGCGGGCCTCGGCGATGTGGTGGCCTCGTGGATTGGCAGCGGTGCCAACCAGCCGGTCTCCGCAGACCAGTTGACCCAAGTGTTGGGCGGCGACGCCCTGTCTGGGTTCGCCCAGCAGTTGGGTTTGAATTCCGGCGATGTGGCAGGCCAGCTTTCCACCATGCTGCCCGGCTTGGTGGACAAGCTCACACCCGGAGGCACTTTGCCAACCGAAGGCCTGGGCAATGCCGGTGATTTGTTGGGCTCTTTGGGCGCACTGCTCAAGGGCTGATTACCAGCGTTCCAAGCAAAAAAGGCTCCCTGTTGGGGAGCCTTTTTTTGGGCGGTAGCCGCTTTGCGCAGATGTCTCAGTGGAGCAGAGCCGAGATATCGCTGAACTGCTCGGGGTCCGGCGCAGTGTCGATGAGTTGTTGGGCGTCCAGTCCCAGAAAGTCCATGACATCTTGAGGCGAGGCTGCGATGGCCGCCTGCACCTCTGCGAGCGTTTTGCTTTGGTCGGCCCACAAAGCGCCCAAGTGCACCACGGCACATAGTTTCGACGGGGTCGCCGCAGCTAAGGGGGCGGCGCAATGGGTCAGGGCGTGCACCACCTCGTCGGGAAAGTCCCATCGCCGGGCAATTTCGCCGGTGATTTCACCTTCGTGGTGCCCGACCAAGCGTTGCTCGCGGGCCCAACGTTCACCGGGCTCGCAAGGTTTGGCTTCCAAATCAGCGATCACCGCTGGGGTGTGCAAAGCGACCAAGAGCTCGCCTAGTCGCAACATGGTCGCGGTCAGCCAAGCCTGCTGCTCGTCCAGCTTGAGCTGGTGGGCCAAAAACTTGGAGTAACCCGCACCGACCATGCTGTAGCGCCAAAACTCCAGCCGGTTAATGCCATCCGGCAACTTGAAAACCTGCGACATGCAAATTCCCAATGCACGCGCCCGGATCTGCGCCATGCCAACCACGCTGACCGCGGTGTCCAGGGTGGTCACGCTGCGGGACAGGCCGAACAGCGCACTGTTCGCCATGCGCAGCAGGGTGGTGGTGAGTGCAGGATCTTTGGCGATGATGTCACGCACGGTGACAACATCGGCATCGTCGTCGGTGAGGGTGCGGATCAGCGCTTGCGCGACCTCCGGCATCACCGGGAGTTTGACCGCTTGAATAAAAGT
>JAIXVK010000584.1 GCA_027483085.1 Comamonadaceae bacterium
ACTTGGCCGAGACGATGCCCGCAGTGACGGTGTTCTCAAACCCGAAGGGTGAGCCTATGGCGACCACCCATTCGCCCACGCGGCTGTTTTTCGGATCACCAATTTTGACGGTGGGCAGGTCTTTGGCATCGATTTTGAGCACCGCCACATACGACGGTTTGTCCATGCCCAGCACCTTGGCCTTGAACTCGCGTTAGTCTTTGAGTTTGACAGTTACCTCACTGGCATCGGCCACTACGTGGGCGTTGGTGAGCACCACGCCATCGGCTTTCACGATGAATCCGGAGCCGGTGCCACGGGTGGGCGCATTGTCTGCCTCGGCAGGCGGCTGAAAGCGGCGGAAGAACTCGTAAAAGGGATCGCGCGGGTCTAGTTGCGACCCGCCACTGCGCGCGCTGGTCTTGACCGTGCCCTGCACACTGATGTTGACCACGGCCGGCCCCTGCTGCTCTGCGATGTCGGCAAAGTTGGCCTGCGCGGCGCCGTGGGCGTCGATCGCGCGGCGGATAGGTGTGGGTGTGGCATCGGCCAGTGCGGTGGCCGGGTGGCGCTGCGAGAGCGCATAGCCGCCCAGAAAGCAGCTGGACGCAAGCACGCCGATGAATGTTGCTTTGAGGTAGAGAGAACGCGCGTGGTTTTGCATGGTGTCATCCTTCAAGAAACAGACTAGACCTGCTTCAGATAAGGACGATTTACCCCGAGTTCCAGCGCGGAAATGCAAAGTAGTGTGAAGTGCCCCGGGCGCAGGGGCTGCGCCCGGGGCGGGGTTCAGAGCGGGTGGCTGACCAGCTTGAAGTCGGCGTCTTCTTCAAAGGTTTTGACGGTGAAACCGAGGCTGCGCATCAGCTTGAGCATGCCCGGGTTATGGGTGAGCACCAGGCCTTCAATTTCGCTCAGGCCCTTGTCGCGTGCCACATCCATGATGGCCATCATCAGCCGCGAGCCCAGGCCTTTGCCAGCAAAGTCGTCTGCTACCACCAGCGAGAACTCACAGCTCGATTTGTCAGGGTTGGTCACATAGCGCGACACACCGATGATGCGCTCGGTCTCCAGCATTTCGCCGTCTTCGCCTGCGGTGCGGGTTTTATGGATGGCCACCAAGGCCATTTCGCGGTCGTAGTCAATCAGCGTGAAGCGCGCCAGCATAGAGGGCGGCAGCTCATGCATGCTGGAGACAAAGCGGAAATAGCGGCTCTCTTTGGAGAGGCCTTGCACCAGGTCTTGCAGCATCTGCGCGTCGTCGGGTTGCACCGGGCGCACCGTGTATTCGCCGCCACCGCGCATGGGCCACAGCTGCTCGTATTGGGCGGGGTAGGGCAGGATGGACAGGTGGTTGTAGTTGTGCACCCGGCTGCTCACGCCCTGTGGGGCATGGTCAATCACAATGCGCGCATCCACCGCCACGGCGCCGTGCTCGTCCACGATGATGGGGTTGATGTCCATCTCGCGCAGCTGGGGCAGCTCGCACACCATCTCGGAGATGCGCAGCAAGATTTGCTCCAGCAGGTCGATATTGGCGGGCGGGCTGCCGCGCCATTCGCCCAAGGTCTCGGCCACGCGCGAGCGCTCGATGAGGCGGCGGGCCAAAAACTGGTTCAGCGGGGGCAGCTCCATCGCCCGGTCGTTGATCAGCTCGATCATGGTGCCGCCGGCGCCGAAGGCAATCACCGGGCCGAAGGGGTCGTCGGTCACCAGGCCGATACAGATTTCCCGGCCGTGGCGCGAGCGCACCATGCTCTGCACCGTGACGCCGTTGATGCGCGCATCGGGCCGCAGGCGCTTCACGGTTTGCATCATGTCGTTGTAGGTGTCGCGCACGCCGGTGGCGTTCATGATGTTCAGCGCCACGCCGCCCACATCGGATTTGTGGCTGATGTCAGGCGAGTCGATTTTCAGCACCGCTGGAAAACCCAGCTGTGTGGCAATCATCATGGCCTCGTTGGCGCTGCGGGCCAGGATGGTGCGGGTGACGGGAATATGGAAGGCCGAGAGCAGGGTCTTGGACTCCATCTCGGTCAGCACCTTGCGCCGCTCGGCCAGCACACTTTCGATCACCAGGCGCGCACCTTCAATGTCGGGCTTGGCCAGGGTGGAAAGCGGCGGTGGTGTTTGCTGCAAGAGCAGCTGGTTTTGGTAGAAGGAGGCAATGTTGCCGAAGGCGCCCACGGCAGCCTCGGGGGTGCGGAAGCTGGGGATCTCGGCCGCCTTCAAGATGCCGCGTGCCGCGATGACACTGCTGTCGCCCATCCAGCAGGAGAGCAGGGGTTTGCCGATGGTTTTTTTGACCTCGGCCAGAGCCTCGGCCACCGCAGAGGAGTCGTGCCCCGCCTTGGGCGAGTAAATCGCCAATACGCCGTCCACACCGCGGTCTTTGCCGGCCGCTTCCAGTGCGGCCTTGAAGTGGCTGGCATCGGCCTCTTCAGACAAATCCATCAAGTCCGTGAGCGAGGCCAGTTCCGGTAACTGCGGCTTCAATGCGGCTGCGCTCTCGGCAGACAAGCGCCCGAGTTGCAGCTGGAGTTCGTTGATCCAGTCAGCGGCCAGCACGCCGGGCCCGCCGCCGTTGGTCACGATGGCCAGCCGCTTGCCCACCGGCCGGTAGCGCGAGGCCAGGCACTTGGCCGCTGAAAACAACTCTACAAAAGAGCGCACCCGCACGGCGCCTGCGCGGCGCAAGGCGGCGTCGAACACATCGTCGCTGCCCACAATCGCGCCGCTGTGGGTCTGGGCGGCTTCGTTACCTGCCGGGCGGCGACCGGCCTTGAGCACCACCACCGGCTTGGCGTTGGCCGCCATGCGCAGGGCACTCATGAAGCGGCGCGAGTCTGAGATCCCCTCCAGGTAGACCACGATGCTCTGGGTCTGCGCGTCATTGGCAAGGTAATCGAGCACATGGGCGATATCAATGCTGGTGTGCGGCCCCAGTGACACTACGCTGGAGAACCCTACTGCATTGTTAGCCGCCCAGTCGAGCATGGAGGCGGTGAGCGCGCCCGATTGGGAAACCAGCGCCAAAGGCCCCCGCTGGGCCAAGGGGCCGGCAGCACTGGCATTGAGCTGCAAGGCCGGGCGCTGGACCCCGAGACAGTTGGGCCCCAGCAGCAAGATCCCCTCGCGTTTGGCAATTTTGGCAAGGGCGCTGGCCTGCCCGGCACTGATGCCGCTCGACACAATCAAGGCGGCCCGGCAGGCGATCCGGCCTGCGATCTCGAGGGCCGCGGTCACGTCCTGAGGCGGCAGGGCGATGATGGCCAGATCGGCCCGGGCCTGGGCCAGATCCGCCAGGGTGCCGGTGCTCTGGATGTCGAGAAAGCGCAGCGTGCCGGCAAATTCCTGGCTCTTGAGGGAGGCTACCAGGGTTCGGGCCTGGTGGGTCATGGTTTCGGGCGAATCGGTGCAGCCCGCAAATACGATGATGGATTGCGGTGCGAAGAGGGGGGTGAGATAGTGCTTTTCCATGGTCTCTCCAGATGGGTTTAGTCCGCGCCGATCAAGACTTTGACATGTTCCGCCACACTGCGGGCCAAGGGGTTAAGCACATAGCCCCCCTCCAGGCAGGAGATGATGCGCCCTTGGCAATGCCGTTGGGCCACCGCCATCAGTTGCCGGGTGACCCAAGCATAGTCGGCATCTACCAGCCCGAGGTTGCCCATATCGTCTTCGCGGTGGGCGTCAAATCCGGCCGAGATGTAAATGAGCTGGGGCGCAAAGGCGTCTAGCGCCGGCACCCACTGGGTGGCCACTGCCTCGCGGAATTTGTCGCTGCCCGAGCGGGCGGGCAGGCCGATGTTCATCATGTTGGGGCCCACGGCTTTCTCACCGGTGTAGGGGTAGAGGCCTTGCTCAAAAATTGAGCACATTAGGACCCGGTCATCCCCCCGGAAGATGTCTTCGCTCCCGTTGCCGTGGTGCACATCAAAGTCCACCAGGGCCACCCGCTCCAGGCCATGCACATCGAGTGCGTGGCGGATTCCCACCGCCACATTGTTGAAAAAGCAAAAACCCATGGCGGCGGAGCGCTCGGCATGGTGGCCCGGTGGGCGCACGTTGCAAAAGGCGCTGGGCACCTGCCCACCGAGCACCAGATCGGTCGCTTGCACCGCCGCGCCGGCAGCCCGCAGAGCGGCACGCACGGTGTAAGGGTTCATGTCGGTATCGGGATCGACCTTGTGGTACCCGTGGGTGGGTGAGGCGTCGATCAGCTCATTGACATAGTTGGAGGCATGCGCCCGGCCGAGCTGGGCGAGCGTGGCCAAGGGCGCCTCGTAGGTGTTCATGTAATCCAGCAGGCCACGGATCAGCAACATGTCTTGAATGGCGCCCAAGCGCTCGG
>JAIXVK010000271.1 GCA_027483085.1 Comamonadaceae bacterium
CATTTGCATGCCGGACAAGTCGATACGGTGGATACGCACAGAAATCAGCCCAGAACCCGATGACGATCCCAACGGCGACCGCGTTTTCACCGGTATCTGGCAGGACGTGACGCGTGCGAAAGAGGCCGATGAGCGGCTCAAAGAGGTGACCCGGCAAATCCCGGTGGCGGTGTTTCAGTACTACGTCACCAAGGGTGGTTTGTTCCGGATTCCGTTCATCAGCCAGGCGGCGGAGAGCATGACGGGCGTTCGCCCCGAGACCATGGCGGAGGACTCCAACATCTTCTTGCAGTCAGTGCATCCGGATGACCGGGACGAAGTAGCCCAGTCGCTGATTGCGGCGTCCCGCTCCGGCGCACCGTGGGGCATGGACTTCCGCATGATGAATATAGAGACCATGGAGATCACCTGGGTGCGCGGGGAGTCGCAGCCCCAGTACAAGCCCAATGGCCATATCGTCTGGAATGGCTTTTTGACCGATATCACCCAGGCCCGTCACATCTCGCAGGAGCTGCAAAAAGCCAAGGACGCTGCGGAGGCGGCCAACCGCGCGAAATCAGACTTCCTGGCCAACATGAGCCACGAAATCCGCACCCCGATGAACGGGGTGATCGGCATGACGGAACTGCTGCTCGACACCACGCTGGACGCCGAGCAACAGGAGTACCTGAACATCGTGAAATCCTCGTCCGAGGCCTTGCTCCGGGTGATCAACGATATTCTGGATTTCTCCAAAATCGAAGCGGGCAAGATGGACATTGAGGCCATCCCGTTCAACCTCGAGCGCACCATTGCCGACACCCTGAAAGCGGTCGCATTGCGCGCCCACGACAAGGGCTTGGAGGTCGTGTGGGATGTGGCCCCCGACGTCCCGAGGGCCTTGGTCGGGGACCCGGGCCGCTTGCGACAGGTGCTGGTCAATATTCTCGGGAATGCCATCAAGTTCACGGCCAAAGGCGAGGTTGTGTTGCGGGTGCGTCAGTCGAAAACGCCGGAAGGCCGGCCTTTGCTCCATCTGGCGGTGAGCGACACCGGTATCGGTATTCCGGCGCACAAGCTGAGTAGCGTGTTCGATGCGTTCTCGCAGGAAGACAGCTCCACCACCCGCAAATACGGCGGTACCGGCCTCGGACTCACCATCTGCGCCCGCCTGGTGGAGGGTATGGGCGGTGCGATCTGGGTGGAAAGCACGCCGGGCGTAGGCAGTACCTTTCATTTCACCGTGGCGCTGGTCCCTGACTTGGCCGCGCCCCTTGAGCCGACCGCCGCCATACGTTTGGATGGCTTGCACCTGCTGGTGGTCGACGACAACCAAGTCAACCGTGAAGTCTTGTGCGGTCTATTGGCCTCGTTTGGCGCCCGCACTTCCCAAGCCGACTCGGGCAGTGCCGCCCTTGCGTGGTTGCAGGCCCAGGATGATGCGGCCGGCACTGCCGCATGCGACTTGATTCTGCTCGATGCCCAGATGCCGGAATTGGATGGTTTTGCGACGGCTGCGCGCATCAGAGCGCTGGCGCATTGCCAGGAGCTGCCCATGGTGCTGCTGTCCTCGGCGGGGCTGAAGGGCGATGGCCAGCGTTCGCGCGAAGCGGGTATTGCGGGGTATCTCTCCAAGCCGATTGCCCGTGATGACTTGCTGCAACTGCTGTCCGATGTGTTGAAGCTGCACAAGGTGCGGCCGGAGGTGCTGGTCACGCGCCACTCGATCCGCGACACCCATCCGATGCTGGACATTTTGCTGGTCGAAGACCATGCGATTAACCAAAAACTGGCGGTGACTTTGCTGGAGCGCTGGGGGCACCGGGTCGATGTGGCCGACAACGGCCAGATTGCCTTGCAGATGTTGCCCCAGCGTCAATACGACCTGGTGTTGATGGACATGATGATGCCGGTGATGGACGGCCTGGAGGCCACCCGGCGCATCCGTGCGGGTGAGAGCGGGCGGCGGATTCCCATCATCGCCATGACCGCGAACGCCATGGAGTCTGATCGCAATTTATGCCTTGCAGCGGGTATGGATGACTACGTCTCCAAACCGATACGTTCTGAAGAGCTCCAGCAAAAGATCACCGAGTTGACGTTTCTGGCCTCTGCGAAAACCGATCCCGCGGCTCTGCGCCCTGAGGCTGAGGTGGCCGTGTTGGCGCCACAAGCTACCCGTTTCGACTATGCCACTGCGCTGACGCATGCTGACCAGGAGATGGTGGATATCGTGGCCGATGTGTTTTGCGAGCAGTGGGAGCAAGACAAGGCCCGTCTGGAGGCCGACCTTGCCGCGGGTGATTTCCACGGCATGTTGCACGCGGCCCATGCCCTGAAGGCGACTTTGTCCTTGTTTGAAGCGCAACCGGCCAGTGCGCTGGCCCAGCGTCTGGAGAGCATGGCCGCTTTCCGGGATGCCGCAGCTGTCGCGGCGCTGATTCCCTCCCTGGTGCGCGAAGTCGAGTCTCTGGTGCAAGCGCTGCGCCAACGTGCCGGCAGCTACGGACAGAACATTTAAGGCCATACTGTGACCATGCAGGACGTACTCATCATCGACGACACGGAAATCAACCTGATTCTTTTCAGTGCGTTGATCAAAAAGCTGGATAACTGCCGCAGCCACAACTTCGAGAGCCCCCTGCAGGCACTGGATTGGGCAGCAACCAAACAGCCTGATCTGGTGATCGTGGATTACATGATGCCGGGCATGGACGGTTTGGAGTTCATCCAGCGCTTCCGGGCGCTGGAGGGCTGCGAGGAAGTGCCTATCCTCATGATTACCGCCAATGATCAAAAGCAAGTGCGGTATCGCGCCCTGGACTCCGGCGCCAACGACTTTTTGGCCAAGCCGGTTGACAAGGTGGAGTTTCTGGCGCGCGCCAAAAATATGCTGAGTTTGAGCGCTGCGCGCCGCAAGCTCGCTGATCGCGCGGAGTGGCTGGACTCTGAGGTCAAAAAAGCTACCGCAGTGATTGTGCAACGCGAGCAAGAGACCGTATTCAGGTTGTGCAAGGCCGCGGAGTATCGCGATCCCGAGACGGGGGCACACATTCTGCGAATGGCGCACTATTCCCGCTTGATTGCGAAACACCTGGGGTGGCCGGAGGCGGATCAGGATTTGATTTTGCAGGCCGCACCGATGCATGACATTGGCAAGGTGGGCATTACCGAC
>JAIXVK010000004.1 GCA_027483085.1 Comamonadaceae bacterium
ACATGGCTGCCATCGTGCGCGCATCCCAAAAAGAAGACTGGGCAGGCCGTTATGGCGCCCGTGTGGCCGCGGTTATCAGCAACAAAGGCACTGCGAGCGGCTTGGTGTTCGGCAAAGAGCAGGGGCTCGATACCCATGTGCTCGACCACAAAACCTATGCCGACCGCGAAGCGTTTGATGCTGCGCTGGCTGAGATGATCAACCGCTACGACACGCCGCAAGCGCCGGTGCTGGTGGTGCTGGCCGGGTTCATGCGCATCCTTACCGCGGGTTTTGTGGAGAAATATGCCGGGCGCTTGGTGAACATTCACCCCTCGCTGTTGCCGGCGTTTGGCGGCTTGAACACGCA
Organism: Comamonadaceae bacterium; assembly: GCA_027483085.1. Classification (GTDB taxonomy): domain Bacteria; phylum Pseudomonadota; class Gammaproteobacteria; order Burkholderiales; family Burkholderiaceae_C; genus Allorhodoferax. Next base: position 350 of record JAIXVK010000004.1, read on the forward strand.
CCAACGGGCGCTGGATGCCGGCTGCAAATTTGCCGGTGCCACCGTGCACCTGGTGACCCCTGAGTTGGACCACGGGCCGATTCTGGAGCAGGCCGTGGTGCCCGTGCTGCCGGGCGATACAGCGGAGGCCTTGGCCGCCCGGGTGCTCACGCAGGAGCACCGCATTTACCCCCGCGCGGTTGCGGCGTTGCTATCAAATAAGTAGCTGCTTGCGCAGGCGAATAGAGGGCTGGAGGCGTTTTTTTTAAAATTCCCCTGGGTCGCTTTATTCGTGCCGCAGTGCCTCGATCGGGTCCAGCCGTGCGGCCCGCCGGGCGGGCACAAAACCAAACACCACGCCAATGGCCGCCGAGAAGGCAAACGACATCAGGTTCACCCCGAAGTTGAAGCTGTAGGGGATCTGCATCAGCGCGGCCAGGCCCAAGGATGCGACCGTGGCCAGCGCCACCCCCAGCAGGCCGCCCAGCGAGGCCAGCACTACGGCTTCGATCAGGAACTGCAGCAGCACCTCGCGCTCCAGCGCGCCGATGGCCAGGCGCAGGCCGATCTCGCGGGTGCGCTCGGTCACGCTCACCAGCATGATGTTCATCACCCCGATGCCGCCCACCAGCAGGCTCACGGCGGCCACGGCGCCCAAAAGGGTGGTCATGATCTGTGTGGTGCCCGACAGGGTGTCGGCCAGTTGCTTGGTGTCCAGCACGTTGAAGTTGTCTTCCACGCCATCGGCCAGCTTGCGCTGCTCGCGCAGCAGCTGGGTAATGCCCGCCTTGATGCGGGTGGCGTCGCTGCCCTCGGCCATGGAGACCAGCAGGGTGTTGACCCGGGTGTTGCCGGTGATGCGGCGCTGCAGGGTTTTGAGCGGCACCAGTACTACGTCGTCCTGGTCGTTGCCAAAGCTGCCCTGGCCCTTGGAGGCCAGAATGCCCACCACCTCGCACGAGACCTGCTTGACCCGCAGGGCCTGGCCCAGGGCCGGGGTGCTGCCAAACATTTCGCGGCGCACGGTTTCGCCAATGATGCAGCTGGCGGCGCCGGCGCGCAGTTCGTCGTCGCTGAACTCGCGCCCGTCTTGCAGCTGCCAGTTGCCGGTGGTGAGCCACGCGTTGCTGCTGCCCACCACGCTGGATGTCCAGTTGCGGCCATTGGCCACCACCGTAGCGCTGCTGCGCGACTCGGGCGCTACCGCCGAGACGCCGCCGATCTGGCTGGCAATGGCGGTGGCATCGGCCTCTTTGAAGGACGGCGCTGCGCCACCCCCGGCGCCCGGGCCCATGCGTTGGCCGGGGCGGATTTGCAGCAGGTTGGTGCCCAGGCTCGATATTTGGGTCTGCACCGCCTGTGTGGCGCCGTTGCCCAAGGTCACCATGGTGATCACGGCGCTCACGCCGATCACAATGCCCAGCACTGTAAGAAAGGACCGCATCAGGTTGCGCCGGATCGAGCGCAGGGCCAGCAATATGGTGTTGAGCAGCATCAGTGCACCTCTTGCGGGGCTGCCGCGTGCCGCGGCACGGGGTGGGGGTTGAGCACATCGCTCTCCACCAGGCCGTCCACAAAGCGCACCATGCGTTTGGCATAGGCCGCCATGTCGGGTTCGTGGGTCACCATGAGCACAGTAATGCCGTGCTGGACGTTCAGGTCTTGGAGCAGCTCCATGATTTCGGCGCTGCGTTTGGTGTCGAGGTTGCCGGTGGGCTCGTCGGCCAGCAGCACGGTAGGCTGGGTGACGATGGCGCGGGCAATCGCCACCCGCTGCTGCTGCCCGCCCGACAGTTCGGCCGGGGTGTGGTGCTCCCAGCCTTGCAGGCCCACCTGGGCCAGCGCCCGTGCTGCGGCCTGGTGGCGCGCTTGTGCCGACTCGCCGCGGTACAGCAGGGGCAGCTCTACGTTTTCTTGCGCCGAGGTGCGCGCCAGTAGGTTAAAGCCCTGAAACACAAAGCCCAGGTAGTGGCGGCGCAGGCGTGCGCGCTGGTCGCGGCCCAGGGTTTCGACATGCACGCCCTGGAACAAGTATTCGCCGGTGGTGGGCGTGTCAAGGCAGCCCAGGGTGTTCATGGCGGTGGACTTGCCCGAGCCGCTGGGGCCCATGATGGCCACAAAGTCGCCCGCCTCAATGCGCAGGTTCACCCCTTTGAGGGCCTGCAGGGCGGTAGCGCCTTCGCCATAGGTGCGGGTCACGCCCTTGAGCTCAATGAGCGGTGCAGCACTCATGGTGCGGCCCCGGCGCTGCGCTGGTCGGTGATCACCCGCATATCGGCGGCCAGCTCGCCGCCGGTGACTTCGGTCATGCGGCCGTCGCTGATGCCGGTTTGCACCGGGACGGCAGTAGCCACGCCATCGCGCAGCACCCACACCTGTTTGTTGCCGCCGGCCGCGGTGCCTGCGGTTTTGCGGGCGGTGCCGCCGGGCATGCGGGGCAAAAGGCTGCCCACCACGCTGCTGCCAGCACCGGCACCTGCACGGGCCTTGCCAGCCGTGCTGCTCGGGCTGTAGCGCAAGGCGGTGTTGGGTACCAAGAGCACGTCTTTGCGCTCGGTGGCGGTGATGGTAGCGGTGGCTGTCATGCCGGGGCGCAGGGTCAGGTCGCTGTTGTCGACCTCCAAATACGTGATGTAGGTGACCACGTTCTCCGTCGTGGTGGAGCCATAGGCCACGCGGGTGATGGTGGCGGGAAACCTGCGCGAAGGGTAGGCGCTGACGGTGAAGCTGGCCTTTTGCCCCACTTTCACCGAGCCCACATCGGCCTCGTCCACATTCACCTGCAGGCGCAGCTTGCTCAGGTCTTCTGCCACGCTCAGCAGCGTGACGGCTTGCAGCGAGGCGGCTACCGCATTGCCCGGCTCCACGGTGCGGGTGAGCACCACGCCGTCAATGGAAGATCGGATGGACGCCTTGGACAGGTTGGTAGCGTCGCTGGACACACCGGCTTGCGCTTCGATCACACTGGCGCGGGCGCTGGACTCGTCGGCCTGGGCGCGCTCTAGCGTGGCGCGGGCGCTGTCCAGCTCGGTTTTGGAGGGGACCTTGCCGCCCGAGAGGCGGGCCACTTCTTCCAGCCGGGCCAGGCTGAGCTGGGACTCTTTGACGGTGACCACAGTTTGCGCCACTTTGGCCTGTGCGGCACTCAGGGCGGCGCGGCTTTTGGTGAGCTGGTCGTTGAGTTTGGCGATGTCCAGCTCGACCAGCAGTTGGCCTTTGCGCACACGGTCGTTCACATCCACCAGCACATTGCGCACGGTGCCCGAGAGTTCACTGCCGATGTTGACCGAGCGGGTGGGTTGCAGCGTGCCATTGGCCGACACGCTGAGGGTGAGGTTGCCGCGCTGCACGACCTCGCTCACATAGGTGGGCGCCGCTTGGGCTTGGCGCTGGTTTTGCCAGGCATAGGCGCCTGCCAAGGCCAGCAGCACGGCGGCGGCGCTGCCCCACACCACGGGCCGGCGCCACCAGACGGGTGGGGGTGCGGTTTGCAGCAAGGCCTGAATGTCGGCGGTGCTGGGCACGGCGGATGAAATGGGTGCGGTGTCGGTGCTCATGGTTGTCCTGCAGAAAGTGGGGCGGGCGTGGCGGCTTGGGTGGCTGCAGCGTCAGGCTGCCAGCCGCCGCCCAGCGCCTTGTAGAGGCGCACATGGCCGGTGCCCAGGTCGGTCAGGGTGTTGGCCACGCTGTTTTGCGCGCTCAAGAGGGTGCGCTGGGTGCTCAGCACGGTTTGAAAGTCGATCAGCCCGCTTGTGTAACGCTGGCTGGCTAAGAGTGCGGCCAGCTCGGCGGCACTGGCGGCGCTTTGCAGATGCTGCAGGCGTGCACGCTGGCCACGCAGGGCGGCCAGGGCGTCTTCCACCTCTTGCAGTGCGGTGAGCACCGTGCTTTGGTAGCTGGCTTGGGCTTGCACCAGTGCGGCCTTTTGGGCGCGCAGGGTGGCGGCATTGGCGCCGCCGTCCAACACCGGCAGCGACACGCTGGCCAGCAGGCTGCTGAGCACGCTGGCGCCATTGGTCAGCCCGGCCAAGGTCACGGCGCTCAGCCCTAGCGATCCGCCAATAGAAAACGTAGGGTAGCGCGCCGCATCCGCCACCTCGACACGGGCCAGTGCAGCGGCAATGCGCGCCTCCTCAGCGCGCACATCAGGGCGCTGGCGCAAGGTGTCGGCCGGGAAGGCCATGGCCAACTGTTCGGGCGCACGCGGAATGGGGGCCGCCGTGCCGAGCGAACTGAACAGCGCTGTGGGCGCTTGCCCGGTCAGCACCGCCAGGCTGTGTTGGCTGGCCGCAATGCTGGCCTGCAGGGTCGGGATTTCGGCCCGGGTTTGCTCGACTGCCGTGCGCGCTTGCTCCACCTCCAGGCTGGTGATCAGGCCGGCTTGGGCGCGCCAGTCGGTGAGTTGCAATGTTTCTTGCTGGCTGGTGAGGTTGGTCTGCGCAATCGCCAGCTGGCTTTGCTGGCCGCGCAGTTGCAAATAGGCCAAGGCCACCTCGGCCGCTAGCGAGACCTGGGCGTCGGCCAGCGTGGCTTGCTGGGCTTGGGCGTCGCCCTCGCTGGCATTCAGGGCGGCGCGCTTGGCTCCAAACAGGTCTGGCTCCCAGCTGGCGTCCAGCCCGACTTTGAAGGCGTTGGTGGCGGGCAGCTCGTTGGTCTGGCTGCGCTGGCCGGAGCCGCTGGCGTTCAGACCGGGCAGCAAGGCGCCTTGTTTGGCATCGCGCAGGGCGCGCGCTTGCTGCAGTGCGGCCGTGGCCTTGCGCAGGCTGGGGTTGGCTTGCAGCGCTTGGGTGACCAGGGCGGAGAGCTGTGGGTCCTGGAACAGCTCCCACCACTTGGCAAGGCTGTCGGGTGTGGCGCTGCCGGCCTGCGTCCATTGCGACGGTAACGCCACCGGCGCGGCACCAGGCACAGCGTCGTGCGGATCTATGGTGGCCGCCTGGCTGCCCAGCGCGGCCACCGCCAGCAGGCATGCGGCTGCGCAATGCCGCAGCGGCAAACGACGTGAAGAGGAGGGAAAAGGTGCCATAGGCCAATGGTGTGGTGCTGGGGTGTCGCCTTCGTGCTGTGCAGGTAAAGACGGGTAAAGACAAGTAGAGGCAGCAAAAAGGCCGGGTCCACCGATAGGGCCCGGCCTTGCAGTTGCTATGAATTCAGGAGCTGCTGGTGCAATGAATACCTGCGCTAGAGGCCTAAATCATGCGGAAGTACTGAGGGTGCGGGTACTGTCGGTCATGCCCTCGGCGACCTGGGCGTAGATCTTTTGGGCCAGCTCGGCGATTTGCTGGTTGGTGGTGGTGTTGCCGCTGGCATCGCTGCTGCTGGCAAGGCTGGCGACCGCCTCTTGGAGTTCGCCCACCATGCGTTCCATCTCAGACACGGTGCCGTCCTGGTTGGTGTCCAGCGAGTCGTAAGTGGTGCTGCTGGACTCGGTCTTGCCGGCACCGCCGGGGCCGCCGCTAGGTGGTGGACCGCCGGGGCCACCCGGGCCACCGGGGCCCTGTGCGCCTTGGGGCCCTTGGGCGCCCTCGGGCGGCTGGGGCCGGCCGGCATCGAACTCGGCATGCGACAGGGAGCCGCTGCCATCGGCATCGAGCAGGCTGAAATCCTGGCTGACGTCTTGGCCGGACTCTGACTTGATTCTGTCGGTCAACACCTGCAGCTCGTCCTGGCTGACCGCGCCATCGCTATCCGTGTCGACCTTGCTGAACAGGTCTTCCTGGCTGCCGTTGCTGCCGCCCATGCCACGGGACTGTGCGAAGTCCATCGTGGAGGGAGGGGGCATCAGGTCTTTCATTCCCTTGTCCAGCTCGTCGCTGGAGAGGCTGCCGTCAGCGTTGCTGTCCATGGTGGTGAACAGTTCTTTGCCGTCGCCTAGGCTCACCCCGGTTTTGCTGGCGACGTCGCTCAACATGCTGCTGAGTTCGGTCTGGTCGACGCCGCCACTGCTGTCGGTATCGACCTTGGCGAACATCTTCGCCTGGTGCTGCGCCCGCTGCGCACTGACTGCGGCCCAAGCGTTGCTGGAGCCACT
>JAIXVK010000156.1 GCA_027483085.1 Comamonadaceae bacterium
CCGCTCGCCCGGGCCGGGCCCCATGTCGATGATGCGGTCGGCCGCCAGCATCACGGCGGGATCGTGTTCGACCACCACCAGCGTGTTGCCGGCATCGCGCAAGCGCTGCATAGCCACGATGATGCGGTTCATGTCGCGCGGGTGCAGGCCGATGCTGGGTTCGTCGAGCACAAACAGCGTGTTGACCAGCGAGGTGCCCAGCGCGGTGGTGAGGTTGATGCGCTGCACCTCGCCGCCACTTAGGGTGCGGCTCTGGCGGTCCAGCGTCAGGTAGCCAATGCCCACGTCACACAGGTATTTGAGGCGAGTGCCGACCTCTTCGAACAAGAGCTTGAGGGTTTTGTGCTCGGCCTCAGAGGCTGTGGGTGTGTTGGAGGTTTGCTCCGAGGGGGCCGCCCCCCCGAAGATGTCTAAATCGGATTGCAACGCATCAAAAAACCGCTTGAGCCGGTCCAGCGGCATCAACATAAAGTCGTGCAATGACAAGCCGGGCAAAGCCTCGAGCTGCTCGCGGGACCATTTCACACCCTTGGGCATAAAGCGCTTGGCCGGGTCCAGCGCCATATCGGCCTGCTCTTTGGTGCCTATGCGCCAAAGCAGACTCTCCGTCTTCAATCGCGAGCCATTGCAAGTCGGGCAGGTGGTGTAGCTGCGGTATTTGGACAAGAGCACACGGATGTGCATCTTGTAAGCCTTAGTCTCCAGGTACTCAAAGAAGCGGTCCACTCCGAACCAATGCTGGTTCCACTTGCCGTTCCAGTTCGGTGAGCCCTTGAGTACCCAGTGCTTTTGTTCTGCAGTCAGCTTGTACCAAGGCGTGTCTCGCGGGATACCGCTGGCCTCGGCGTGGCGCATCAGGTCGTCCTGGCACTCTTGCCATGCGGGCGTTTGCATCGGTTTGACCGCACCAGCACGCAGGGTGAGTTTGTCGTTAGGGATGACCAAGCCATAGTCCACCCCCACTACCCGCCCGAAGCCGCGGCATGCATCACAGGCGCCCACCGCCGAGTTGAAGCTGAACATCGACGCAATCGGGTCGGTGTAGCGAATATCGCTCTGCGGGCAGTGCAGACCGGTAGAAAAGCGCCAGATTTCAGGCGCTGCATTTGCTATGGTTTCAGGAGCTGCTTGCGCAATATCTGCCTGGGCTACAGCCTCTTTCAGCACATAAGCATTCAAGCGCCCGCTGCCGCGCTTTAGTGAGGTCTCAATGGCTTCCAGCACCCGCGCTTTTTCCACCCCATCGATGCGGAAGCGGTCTGCCACCACATCCAGCACTTTGCGCACGCCATTGACGGTCGACACCTCGCGCTCCGCCTGCACCCGCGTGAAGCCGCTAGCGCTGAGCCACTGGGTTACTTCGTCGGGGGTGGCGTTACCAGGCAGCTCGACTGGAAAGGTCAACACCAAACGCGGGTTGCCCTCGGCAGCAGCGCGCTGCAGTAGCGTGGTGTAAATCGTCTCGGGGGTGTCGTGCTGCACGGGCAGCGCAGTGTCTTTGTCAAACAGGCTGCCCGCACGGGAAAACAAGAGCTTGAGGTGGTCGTTGAGCTCCGTCATCGTGCCCACGGTGGAGCGGCTTGAACGCACCGGATTGGTCTGGTCAATCGCAATCGCAGGGGGCACGCCCTCCACCTTGTCGACCGCCGGCTTGTCCATGCGGTCCAGAAACTGGCGCGCATACGCGCTGAAGGTTTCCACGTAGCGGCGCTGGCCCTCGGCGTACAGCGTGTCAAACACCAGGCTGGATTTCCCCGACCCACTGGGCCCGGTGACCACGGTCAGTTCACCCGTGCGGATGTCCAGATCGAGGTTCTTGAGATTGTGCTGTCGCGCTCCGCGAATGCGGATGGTGCCCTGGGTCATGATGAATGCTCTCTAGGTGGGGAGAGACATTCTAGGGAGCTTTCCCCGCCCTACGGGGGGCCTGTGGCTTTACCCTTTCAGGGCACGCTCCAGCTCGCGGCAGGCCTTCACACCCGCGGCGTTCTGGATCTTGGGCAGCAGGGCCAACAAGTCATCAAAACCGGCCGCCGATTCGACCGACAGGTTGAGCATGAACCCGCGCAGGCCCAGACTGGCAGTGATCTGGGTGGCAATGGGTTTGGCATCGCTGTAGCGCTCTTGCGGGGTCCGGTTACTCACGGGCACGACCGCCAGGGCTGCGTCTTCTGCCTGCTCTATCAATGGGGCAGAAGCAGCCACCGGCAAAGCCGTTGCTGGCGTCGCCTGGGTAGGCGCCAAAAAGCCTTGCGCCACCATGTAATCAATATCACCAGCCACCAGGCCCATGCCTGCAGTGGCCTGCAAGACTTGATCGGCCGTTTTTTGACCATCAAACAGAATGAAAGCAGATCGCTGCCGCGCAGAAAAAAGCGGCGACCTTTCTTTGAAAGCTGCTTGTCCAACGTCTGTTTTTGTGAATTTCATAGATTGGAATTTTAGGACTCCGCCCTTGAATTCCCATAGAAAAAGGGGCCCGCAGGCCCCCTCGTTTTCCCTAGCCAGGCGAAATTTACTTCGCTTCGCTTGCGGCAGGTGCTGCCGCAGAGGCCGCAGGTGCGGGAGCCTCGGAGTGCATCGCGTCTGCACCGTGCTTCTCGCCACCCATGTCGATGTCACCGCCGGTGCTGATCATGTACAGCCCTAGACCGGCAAACAATGCAAAACCTACCGCTAATTTCCACATACCATTTCTTTCAAAAAAAAAGCCCTCCGGAGCGGAGAGCTTGGAAATTGCCCCGGCTTCTCCCGCCGGGGCGCTCACTCACTACTTGAAGCCGATCAGTCGTCTGCGTAGATATCGACGTCTTTGGTTTCTTTCACAAACAACAAGCCAATGACGAAGGTCGCAGAAGCGATGATGATCGGATACCACAAACCGTTGTACATGTTACCGGTCTGGGCCACGATCGCAAAGGCGGTCGTAGGCATCAGGCCACCGAACCAGCCGTTACCAATGTGGTAGGGCAAGCTCATGGAGGTGTAACGGATACGGGTCGGGAACATTTCCACCAACATCGCGGCAATGGGGCCGTACACCATAGTGACCAAAATCACCAGGTAGGTAAGGATCATCACGACCTTGACCTTGTCGAACTTGGCCATGTCAGCCTTGGCGGGGTAGCCAGCGGCCTTCAAAGCAGCAGCCAGGTTGGAGCTCAACAGAGTTGCGCCAGCTGTCTTTTCGTTGCTCAGGTCAGCGACAGACTTCTTGGCAGCAGCCACCGCTTTTTCATCCGCTGGGCTAGCAGCAGACAACTCAGCCAGTTTGGCTTCGGCTTTGGCCTTGGCGGCAGCGATGTCCTCAGCGCTGTACTTGACGTTCACCACAGTCTCGCCCACCTTGATGATGGCAGGTGTACCGGCGGGAGCCACTACGTTTTCATACGACACAGAGGCGCTGGCCAAACGTTGCTTGGCGATGTCGCAAGTTGTTGTGAACTTCTTGGTACCAGTGGGGTTGAACTGGAAAGAGCATTCCGCAGGGTCAGCAGTCACTGTCACTTGCGCATTGGCTTGTGCCTTGGCGAGGTCAGGGTTGGCCGCTTCGGTCAACATCTTGAACACGGGGAAGTACGACAGAGCACCCAACAAGCAACCTGCCAGGATGATCTTCTTGCGGCCGATCTTGTCAGACAACGAACCGAACACGATGAAGAACGGGGTCGCAATGATCAGAGAGATCGCCACCATGATGTTGGCAGTCGGGCCGTCCACCTTCAGCGCTTGTGTCAAGAAGAACAGCGCATAGAACTGGCCTGTGTACCAAACCACGGCCTGACCCATGACCAAGCCGATCAGGGCCAAGATCACGATCTTCAGGTTTTTCCACTGGCCGAACGACTCAGAGAGCGGGGCCTTGGAGGTCTTGCCTTCAGACTTCATTTTCTGGAAGGCAGGCGACTCGTTCATGCTCAAACGGATGTAGACCGAAATACCGAGCATGATCACGGACACCAGGAACGGAACGCGCCAGCCCCAGTCTGCAAAGGCTTCTTCGCCGATGGCAGTGCGGGTGCCCAAGATCACCATCAACGACAGGAACAGGCCCAGGGTCGCAGTGGTTTGGATCCAGGCGGTGTATTCACCACGCTTGCCGTGGGGTGCGTGCTCAGCAACGTAAGTTGCAGCGCCACCGTACTCACCACCCAAGGCCAGACCTTGCAGCAAGCGCAAGATGATCAGGATGACGGGAGCGGCTACACCGATGGCGGCGTAGTTAGGCAGCAAGCCCACGATGAAGGTGGACAAGCCCATGATCAGGATGGTCACCAGGAAGGTGTACTTACGGCCGATCATGTCGCCCAAACGGCCGAATACCAGCGCGCCGAAAGGACGCACGATAAAGCCGGCGGCAAACGCCAACAGCGCAAAGATGAAAGCGGAGCCTTCGTCCAGTCCGCTGAAGAACTGTTTGGCAATGATGGCTGCCAAAGAACCGTACAGGTAAAAGTCGTACCACTCGAAAACGGTACCGAGCGACGAAGCGAAGATAACTTTCTTCTCTTCTGCCGACATCGGACGTGCGGCTGCGTTTGCCATGTTTGTCTCCAATCGTTATGTCCAGCCCCCGACATGAAGGCTTGGGCGTATTCTTGGAGTGCCCACTGACCCTGCTCTGACGCGAAACCAACGCAGGCTTGCGCCAAACTGACGCCGCTCTGACAGATTAAGGTCTAACCCTGCAGAGCCTTTTCGCATAGTGGCAATTTTTGCCATTTCGAGGGTATACCCGCGAGGTAGCTGCTGACACGCAAAAAGCCTTTTGTCAGGCTGACTCATGGGCTTGGATCGCGCCCGGTTGCCTACAGTCCCCACGAACTTTGCTCCACAGAGGGCCCCGCTGGGGCCCGACAGAGAACTCCACCCATGAACCCCACAACCATGCAAGCCGTGGCCGCAGGCCTGTTTGCGCTGGCATTGATCCACACTTTTTCGACCAAGTTTTTTGAACACTTGGCCCACACACGCCCCGCCCATGCCGGGGTGTGGCATTTGTTGGCGGAGGTGGAAATTGTGTTTGGCGTGTGGGCGATGATTTTCATGACCCTGATGGGCATCATGGAAGGCTTTGCTGCGGCAATGCAGTACCTCGACAGCCGCAACTTCACCGAACCCCTTTTTGTGTTTGCCATCATGGTGGTGGCCGCCAGCAAACCGGTGTTGCAAGTGTCCTCGGCCGCGGTGCAGGCCATTGTGCGGATTCTCCCGATGAACCGGACCATGGCGTTTTTCTTCACCGCACTGGGCATCGTGCCGTTGTTGGGCTCCTTCATCACGGAGCCTGCGGCCATGACCCTGGCAGCGCTCCTGATGAAAGACACCGTCTTTGCCAAAGCCTCTCGGCGCCTGCAATACGGTGCACTCGGGGTGCTGTTTGTCAACATCTCCATCGGCGGGACCCTGACCCACTTCGCCGCCCCGCCGGTACTGATGGTCGCGGCCAAATGGAACCTGGACATCGTGTACATGCTCACCCACGTGGGTTGGAAAGCAGCCATCGCGGTGTTTATCAACGCGGGAGTTCTCACCTTCCTGTATGCCAAAGAGCTCAAGACCATGCCCTACTCCACCCAGTCCCCCTACACCGGGGTACCGGGCTGGATGGTGAGCTTGCACTTGGCGTTCCTGGTGGCGATTGTGATTTTTGCCCACCACCCTGCGGCCTTCATTGCCGTGTTTTTGCTGTTCATGGGCGTGGTGGCGGCCTACCCGGCTTACCAGCAAGAGCGCCTGATTTTGCGTGAGGGCTTGCTGGTGGCCTTCTTCCTCGGGGGCCTGGTCGTCCTGGGTGGCATGCAGCAATGGTGGCTGCAACCCCTGCTGCTGAGCATGAACGAGACAACGGTGTATTTCGGCGCGACGGCCCTGACGGCCATCACCGACAACGCGGCACTGACCTATCTCGGCTCACTCGTCGAGGGGCTGACCCCGGAATTCAAATACGCGTTGCTCACCGGCGCGGTCACCGGCGGTGGCTTGACCATCATTGCCAACGCGCCCAACCCTGCAGGCGCCTCGATATTGAAATCCACCTTCAACGAAGGTGCCATCTCGCCCCTGGGCTTGCTGATGGGGGCGCTGCCCCCGACGATCGTGGCGATTTTGTGCTTCCGCCTGTTCCCGTACTGAAACAGGCCGAGCCGCACTACCCCCGCAAGGGGATGGCAGACGGGATGGCATTTACGCCATCCCAGGCTGCCGATGTGAACCAGCTATCACCCTCTAGATAGGCGCGCAGCATCGGCAGGGCGTCCAGTCCCCAGAACACCCGTCCGTCCACCTCAAAACTCGGCACACCAAAGACCCGCGCGGCAATCGCGTCGTCACTGTGCTGTTTGAGTTGGGCTTTCACACTGTCATCCGCAGGCGCGCGGGCGGGGGCCAAGGCATCGGTCAGCGCCTGCAAGCGTGCAGGGTCTGCCGCATCTGCACCGCCTTGCCAAACGTGTTTGAACAAGGTTTCGCACACATACCGGTTGGGCAAACCGTCATGCCCGGTGGCGATCGCCAAACGCAGCAGGCCCAAGGGGTTGAACGGGTGCTGGGCCGGAAAGTCGAGCGCCACACCCTGCTGCCGGGCCAGCCACTGCACATGCCGGTAAATCCACTCGCGCTTGGGCGGCACTTCGGCAGGCCCTAAAACGGCGTTGTGCTTCAGCAAGCCACCCAAAAACACCGGCTTGTAGTGCACGCTGTAGCTGAGCCCCATCAAGGCGCGCGGCAATTCCTCAAACGCCAAATAGGCGTAAGGCGAAATGAAGTCCAGGTAAAACGTGATTTGCTTCATGAAGAGCCTCTGGCAAAGGCGGTCGGGTGGGTTTGCTGCAGGCGCTCGGTGATCTGCACCCACATGGCTTTTTTGGCGGCATCGTCGCTGCGGCCCCATTCACGGATGTCTTCAATCGTCCGGAAACACCCTTCACACAAACCGCTGCCCGTGTCCATGCGACACACATTCACACAAGGGCTTGGAATGTTTTCGGCCATAGCGCTCACCGATAGTGCGCGAGCAGCTAGCATTTTGATAGCATTTTCACGCGCCAGGATATCGAGCACATTTTCTTCTTCCGGCGCTTCCACCACATCGGCCACGGGCGCGCCGGTCAGCGCCACCAGATCTTGCGGCTGCAACTGAAACACCCCGTGCGGGTGCCCCGCTGCCGCCCACACCTGCTCGAAGCGGAACAGCTCGCGATCAATCAGGGTGACGCCCGGCATGGCGTGCGCCACAGGACTCACGCCGCCGATCGAAAAGCCTGTGCGCTCTTTGACGAAGGCCGCGTTGGCGCGCGCCAGCGGGCCCACCAAAGCGGCTACCTTGGCCTCATCGACCCGGCGATCGCCGGAGGTCACCACCAACACAGCGGCATCGTCTTCCACCCGCTTGAAGATGATGCTCTTGGCAATTTGCCCCACGGCAACGCCCAAGGCGTCGGCCGCCTGCTGTGCGGTGCGGGCCGCACCATCGAGCATGACCGGTCCATGGGGGTGGTTTTTGTCTTGCAATGCAGCCGCTACGCGCTGCACGCCTTCGGGTAATTCAGTCAATTCAGCTCCACACATGTTGTTGTTCAGCCCAGGCGCTTGGCCAGCAGGGCGTTGGCGGCGCGCGAATGCGGTTTGCGCCCCAAAAAGTCGCTGATGAACTGGCCCGCGTCGATCAGCTTGTCCAGGTCGATACCGGTTTCAATGCCCATGCCGTGCAGCATGTACACCACGTCCTCAGAAGCCACATTGCCGGTCGCGCCTTTGGCATAAGGGCAGCCCCCCAGGCCGGCGACCGAGGTGTCAAAGTGCCAGATACCCATCTCCAAGGTCGCCAAGGTATTGGCCAAAGCCATTCCATAGGTGTCGTGAAAATGACCGGACACCTCGTCCACGCTGTAGTACTGCAAGGTGGCATCCAGGGCGCGCTGCACTTTGAGCGGGGTACCCACACCGATGGTGTCAGCCACGCCCACGTGCTCCACCCCGATGTCGCGCATCAGCCGGGCGACCAGGGCTACCCGCTCCGGAGCAATGTCGCCCTCATAAGGGCAGCCCACCGCACACGAAATCGCGCCGCGCACCGCAATGCCTGCCGCTTTAGCGGCCTGCGCCACGGGGCGGAAGCGCTCGATGCTCTCCTCGATCGAGCAGTTGATGTTCTTTTGGCTGAACGCCTCGCTGGCAGCACCAAAAACCACGATCTCATCCGGGCGGCTGGAGACTGCAGCTTCATAGCCCTTCATATTGGGCGTGAGCACTGAATAGCGCACACCGGCCTGGCGCTGCACGCCCGCCATGACCTCCACGTTGTCGCCCATTTGTGGCACCCACTTCGGGGACACAAAGCTGGTGACCTCAATCTCTTTCAGCCCGGCCGCCTGCAGGCGGTGCACCAATTCGACCTTGATGGCCGCCGGTACCGGTTGCTTTTCGTTTTGCAGGCCGTCACGCGGGCCTACATCAATGATCTTGACGCGGGAAGGTGTGTTCATAGCTCGTATTAAACCGCGAACCGCATGGCCCTCTGCGGGTGCATTGGTATATTCACAGGCTCCCCCGAACCACCCCACCAGACTCCCAAGGCGCTCCTTTTGCTAAGCATCACCCAAGCCGGCCTGAAACGGGGCAACACCCTGGTTTTTGACGACCTGACCCTGAACCTGCACGAACCACGCATCGGCCTTATCGGCGACAACGGTGCGGGTAAAAGCAGCTTGTTCCGCTTGGCCTGCGGCTTGGAGGCACCGTACACTGGCAGCGTCTCGGTGCAAGGGCTGCCGGCCTACCGCATCAATGCGCAGCGCCCCAACCTGGTGGGCATGATGTTTCAGAACCCGGACGACCAGATTGTTTTCCCCACCGTCCAGGAAGAACTCGCGCTGGGCTTGACAGCCACCGGCTTGCCCCGGCGCGAAGCCATCGCCCAAGCCCGCGCTTTTCTAGCGACACGCGGCTTGCCGGACTGGGCCGAGCGCGCCATCAGCAGCCTCAGCCAGGGGCAGCGGCAGCATGTGTGCTGGCTGGCCATTCTGCTGACCCAGCCTGCGCTGATCTTGCTGGACGAGCCTTTTGCCAGCCTGGACCTGCCCAGCCAGGCCTTGCTGCACCGCGATCTGGCCCGGGTCGGGCAACAGGTCATCGTGTCCACCCATGTGCTGGAACACCTGCAAGACTTTGACCGGGTGATCTGGCTCGAGCAAGGCCGGGTCCGGGCAGACGGCCACCCGGTCACGGTGTGCGCCGACTACCGCGCCGATGTCGCCGCGCGCATTGCGGCCCGCACCGCAACGGTCACCTGAGCCATGGGCAGCCTGTACAGCGAACACCGCACCTGGCTGCACGCCGTGCCCGCCGGCTGGAAGCTGGGGCTGCTGGTACTGCTCAGTACCGGGGTGTTCTGGCTGAGCACGCCTGTCGCCCTCAGTCTGGCCTGCGCCGCATCGGTCGCCCTGTTTGTGTCGCTGGGCGCTGCCATGCGCCCCGCCGGACGGCTGCTCAAAGCCTTGGGAATTGCGGCGGTGCTGGTGCTGCTGTTTCACGCCGTTTTGCAACAGCCACTGGTGGGCCTGGTGAGTGTGCTGCGCATGGTGGCCGCCTCTTTGCTCAGTATTGCGCTCACGCTCACCACCCGCAGCGGCGACTTGCAGGCCGTGCTGGAGCGCCTGCTCACGCCCCTGGCGCCTTTGGGCGTGCGTGCAGACCGCTTTGCCTTGCAG
Source organism: Comamonadaceae bacterium (assembly GCA_027483085.1). GTDB lineage: Bacteria > Pseudomonadota > Gammaproteobacteria > Burkholderiales > Burkholderiaceae_C > Allorhodoferax. The sequence continues at coordinate 9,711 of JAIXVK010000156.1, forward strand.
CTCGCGCTGATGCTGCGGTTTGTGGAGCATTTCTTCGTGGTGTGGAAGCGGCTGGACGACGCTTACCGCCTGCGCACCGGCAAGGGCGGGGGCATCAAGCTGCTGGCGCCACTCACCATCCAGATGCTGCAAACCGCGCGCCGCGTGGCCGATACACTCGACGTCCGGCTGGGTGAGTAGCCCGGCACTTTTTGTGAGACCCATACACAATGCAACGTAACCAATCATTCGCCCTCGTCGCCCTTTTTGCCGCCCTGATGGCGGTCCTGGGCCTGATCCCGAAAATTGATCTCCCGCTGGGCGTTCCCATCACTTTGCAAACCCTGGGCGTGATGTTGGCGGGCTGCTTGCTGGGCCCCCGTCGCGCCTTTCAGGCGCTCTTGTTGTTTATGGTGGCGGTGGCTATCGGCCTGCCCTTGTTGTCGGGTGGACGGGGTGGCTTCGGTGTCTTCATGACACCGGCGGCCGGCTACCTGGTGGCATGGCCCATCGGTGCCTTCGTGACCGGTTGGGTCATGCACACCCTGCCCTCGGGCTCCCCACGCCAGATCGCGCTGAGCGCCTTTGTGGCGTCGGCCTTGGGCGGCTTGTTGGTGATCCACGCCAGCGGCGTGGTCGGGCTGATGGGCATTGCCGGCATGAGCCTGACACAGGCACTGATCGGCACCAGCGCCTTTGTGCCGGGTGACCTGATCAAGTGCGTCCTGACCGCCGTGGTGTGCCACACCGTGGCACTCGGCCTGCCCGACTGGCAATTCGGCAAACGTAATACCTGATGTCCACCACCGCCCCGGAGCTGGTGCACAGCCGGCTGGCCCGCTGGGCCACTGAGCGGGGTGCGCACCCGGCCATCCGCAGCGAGGCGGGTGACATCAGTTTTGCGGAATTTGCAGCCCGGGTCGATGCCCACGCGGCAGCCCTGCGCACTGCAGGCGCTCCGGCCACGGTGCTGCAAGACGCCAGCCTTCCCTTGTTAGAGCGCTTGGTGGCTTTCATGGGCACGGTCGCCAGTGGTCGCTGCGCCGCGGTGAGCGATCCCGCGTGGCCCCCCGCTGTGCTGCGGGCGGTGCGCGAGCGCTTGCCTGTCACACCGCACGACAACAGCGCACCCACCCCTTGGAGCCCTTTCTACACCGGCTTTACTTCCGGCAGCACCGGCCTGCCCAAAGGATTCCGGCGCCACCACCAGTCATGGACTGCGAGTTTTGACGTCTGCCTGCGCACCTTCGGCCCGGCAGCGGGCGGCTGCATTCTGGCGCCGGGGCGCGATTCCCACTCGCTGTTTTTGTTCGGCATGCTCCTCGGGCTGTGGACGGGTGGCGGTGTGGTGGTGCAAGAGCAGTTTTCTGCGGCCGCCGCACTGGCTACCTTGCGCTCGGGGCAGACACCGTGCCTCGTGGCCGTGCCCAGCCAGTTGCTCCTGATGCTGGAGTGGGCACAGCACCGCCAGCTATCGCCGGTCCCTGACGTTCGGCTGATTTTGATCAGTGGCGCACGCTGGCCCCGCGTGCACACACCGGCCCTGCAAGCCCTGTTTCCGCAGGCCCGGATCATTGAGTTTTATGGGGCCTCGGAAACCAGTTTCATTGCCTGGACCGAATCCCACGCCGACCTGCCCGACAACCTGGTGGGCCAGCCTTTTGACACGGTTGAGCTGGACGTGCGCGGTGCCACCCCAGACAGCCCGGACGGA
>JAIXVK010000234.1 GCA_027483085.1 Comamonadaceae bacterium
AAGCAAGGCATTGAAGACGGCTTCTTGTCGCCCTACAAAGTGGTGCGGGTGGACCTGGACAAAGACACCTTTGGCTGGCGGCCCACGCAAGGCATGACCGACAAGCACGGCCACCTGATCGAAGACCGCATCTACAACGCCACCGACATGAACCGCAAACTGGTTCTGGAGCAGCGCGACCAAGTGGTGGCCGCCAAGATCACCGAATACCTCAAAGCCACCGACCGCTACGCCAAGACCATCGTGTTTTGCGAAGACATCGACCACGCCGCCCGCATGCGCCAGGCGCTGGCCAACGCCAATGCCGACATCTGCAAAGACCAGCCCCGCTACGTGGTGCAAATCACGGGTGACAACGCTGAGGGCAAAGGCCAGCTCGACAACTTCATTGACCCCGAAAAAACCTACCCGGTCATCGCCACCACCTCCAAGCTCATGAGCACCGGGGTGGACGCGCAAACCTGCAAGCTCATCGTGCTGGACCAAAACATCAAGTCCATGACGCTGTTCAAGCAGATCATTGGCCGCGGCACCCGCCTGCGCGAAGACCTGGGCAAAAGCTGGTTCACCATCCTCGACTTCAAGCGCGCCACCGACAACTTTGCCGACCCCGCCTTTGACGGCGAACCCGTGCAAATTTACGAACCCAAGGGCAGCGACCCCATCGCGCCACCGGATACGCCTCCTGAACCGTTGGCTCCCGCCAACCCTGGCCTGCCCGGAATTGATGGCACGCAAGGTCCCCAAGACCCACTTGATCCCCTCGGCCCCTTTGGCGGCGCAGGCGGCACGCCACCCATCAAATACGTGCTCGGCAACCAAATCACCGTAGCCGTGGCCCGCGAGCGGGTGCAATACCTCAACGCCCAGGGCAAGCTCATCACCGAGAGCCTGCGCGACTACACCCGCATCAACCTTACCAAGCAATACGACTCGCTGGACAAGTTCCTGCAAGCCTGGAACGACGCCGACCGCAAAGCCGCGCTGATCGAAGAGCTGGAGTCGCGCGGCGTGCTGGTCGAGGCCATGCAAGAGGAACTCAGCGCCCAAGGCCACACTGGGCTGGACCCGTTTGATGCGCTGCTGCACGTGGCCTACAACATGCCGCCCCTTACCCGGCGCGAGCGCGCCCGCAGGGTGAAGAAGCGCAACGTCTTCACTCACTACGGCCCGGTGGCCCGTCAGGTGATCAACGCCCTGCTGGACAAGTACGCCGACGAAGGCATCGCCACCATCGAGGCCGACACGGTCTTCAACGTGCGACCCTTTACCGACATAGGCCGCCCAGCTGAAATCATCAAGAGTTTTGGTGGCCGCCCCCAGTACAAAGCCGCCCTCCAGACGCTGGAGCGCGAGTTATACACTTCGGGGCCAGACGCCTAAAAACGCTACCAAATTCATAGTTGCTCGCGCACATTCCACGTGGGCTAGAGCCATATTTCATACCAAAACAAGAACAAACCATGTCCAACCTCTCCTCCACCATCAAATCCATCCAGGACGTTATGCGCCAGGACGCCGGCATCAACGGCGACGCCCAGCGCATCGAGCAAATGGTGTGGCTGCTCTTCCTCAAGGTGTTTGACGCGCTGGAAGAAGAGCTCGAACTCACCCGCGACAGCTACACAAGCCCCATCCCCGAGCCCCTGCGCTGGCGCAACTGGGCGGCAGACGCCGAGGGCATCACCGGCGACGGCCTGCTCAAGTTCGTGAACGATGACTTGTTTGGCGCGCTCAAAAACCTGGGCGGCGACGCCCAGCGCAACCCGCGCGGCTACGTGGTGCGCAGCGTGTTTGAAGACGCCAACAACTTCATGAAAAGTGGCCACCTGCTGCGCCAGGTCATCAACAAGCTCGCCGCCATCGACTTCAACCGCCAGGCCGAGCGCCCCCAGTTCAACGACCTGTACGAGAAGATATTGCGCGACCTGCAAAGCGCCGGCAACGCGGGCGAGTTCTACACCCCCCGCGCCGTTACCCAGTTCATGGTGGACATGGTTAACCCCCAGCTGGGCGAAAAAGTGCTCGACCCCGCCACCGGCACCGGCGGCTTTTTGGTCTGCGCCATCGAGCACCTGCGCAAGCAAGCCCATACGCCCGAGCACGATGTCATGCTGCAAAACAGCATCAACGGCGTCGAGAAAAAGCAGCTCCCCCACATGCTGTGCGTCACCAACCTCATGCTCCACGGCATCGAGGTGCCCAGCCTCATCCAGCACGGCAACACCCTGGCCCGCCCGCTGCGCGAAGTCACCCAGGCAGACCGCGTGGACGTGGTGCTCACCAACCCGCCCTTTGGCGGTGTGGAAGAGCCGGGCATTGAGCAAGGCTTTCCCGCCGATGTGCGCACCAAAGAAACCGCGGACCTGTTTCTGGTGCTCATCAAACACATCCTCAAAACCAATGGCCGCGCTGCGCTGGTGTTGCCCGACGGCACCCTGTTTGGCGAAGGCGTGAAGACGCGCATCAAAGAGCAACTGCTGGCCGAGTGCAACCTGCACACCATCGTGCGCCTGCCCAACGGCGTGTTCGCGCCCTACACCGGCATCAAGACCAACCTGCTGTTCTTCACCAAAGGCACGCCCACCAAAGACGTGTGGTACTACGAGCACCCCTACCCCACGGGCGTGAAGAACTACAACAAAACCAAGCCCATCCGCATCGAAGAGTTCGATGTTGAAAAAGCCTGGTGGGGCACCGAGGCCGATGGTTTTGCCAGCCGGGTGGAGAACGAACGCGCATGGAAGGTCAGCATCGAGCAGATCAAAGCCGCCAACTACAACCTCGACCAAAAGAACCCCCACGCCGCAGACACCGTGAGCCACGACCCCGAGCAACTGCTGGCCGACTACGCCCGCCTGCAAGGCGAGGCCCAAGCCCTGCGCGACGAGCTGAAGCAAATATTGGCCAAATCGCTCGCTAGCGCAGGTTGAATAAGCGCATGCTGCTATCAAATTTGAATCTATTGCTTGCTGCAACCGACGATGTCATGTGTAAGGCGGTAGCCAAGTGTGGGGCTTTTTTGCATAATTCGTTTTCAAATAAAAAACATTCGTTTCTATTTTGAAAACACAACCATCCCTTTCCGAGCTGCTGTTTCCTAACCAGTACCGCCGCAAAGTGCTCGCCCTGCTGCTCATGCAGCCCCAGCAGAAGATGCACCTGCGCGAACTGGCCCGCCAAACGCAGGCCGCCCCCGGCACCCTTAAAAAAGAGCTCGACGCCTTGTGCTTTGTCGGCCTGCTGCGCAGCGAGCGCGTGGGCAACCAGGTGCACTTTCAGGCCAACCAAGACCACCCCGTGTTTGCCGAGCTGCAAGCCCTGGTGCGCAAAACCACCGGCCTGGCCGATGTGCTGCGCCAAGCCCTGCAGCCCTTAGGCGACCAGGTGGAGCTGGCCCTGGTGTTCGGCTCCATGGCCAGCGGCAGCGCCCACGCAGGCAGCGATGTGGACTTGCTCGTGGTCGGCAGCGCCAGCTTCGCCCAAGTGGTGGAGGCCACCTACGCCGCCCAAGCCCCGCTGGGGCGCGACATCAACCCCAAGGTCATGACCGCTGCAGAGTGGGCCGCCAAACAGGCCGAGGGCAACCCCTTTGTGCAAGAGCTGCTGGCCAAACCCCAAATTTTGCTGATCGGAACGCTGAATGCCTGAACAAGAACTCAACAACCTCGCGCGCATCGGCCAACTCGACAAAGTGCCCTTCTCTGCCGACCTGCTGCGCAAAATGCTGGCCACCGCCCGCACCCGCCTGCAAGACGCACAACGCACCGACAACAGCACCGAAACGCGTTTTGACTGCGCCTACACCGCCATCCGCGCAGTGGCAGATGCGGGGCTGCTCGCCCACGGCTGGCGCACCTCCACCAGCAAGCCCGGCCACCACCAAACCACCATCGGCTGCCTGGTGCACACCTTGGGCGTCAGCCCCGCTACTGTGCGTGTGCTCGACGCCCTGCGCAAACAGCGCAACCTCAGCGACTACGACGGCGAACTCGTCACCGACCAAGCCCTGCACGAATGCCTGCAGCAAGCCGCCACCCTGCTCCAGCTGGCCGAGCAGCAGTTGCAGCCACTTACGAACAAAAACACCCCCTAGCCCCCGTGGAATTTGCGCATGCTGCTATCAAATTTGAACCTAATGGCCACTGCCCCCGGTGGCGTGGCGCGCCTGCGCGAGCTGATTTTGACGTTGGCGGTGCAAGGCAAGCTGGTGCCGCAAGACCCGAAGGATGAACCCGCGAGCGAGCTGCTGAAGAAGATTCGGGCGGAGAAAGACCAGCTGATTGCAGAGGGCAAGATCAAGCGGGATAAGCCGCTGGCGGAGATTGCGGAGGAGGAAAAGCCGTTTGAGTTGCCGAGCCGGTGGGCGTGGGTGCGGATGGGCGAAGTATGTGATGGCGGGAGTGGAACTACACCTTTAAGGGCGCGGGCGGATTTCTTCGCGGATGGTACGGAAATGTGGGTAAAGACCACAGACTTAACCAACGGTTTAGTCACTACTTGTGAAGAGTTGATCACCAAGGCGGCAGTGGTGGAAAACCGTTTGAAGTACTTCCCGGCCGGCACGGTTTGCGTTGCAATGTATGGGGGCGCGGGGACGATTGGTAAGTCTGGTGTGCTTGGCGTCTCTTCGACAATCAATCAGTCTGTTTTTGCATTGCCGCCTACTAAATGCATCGATAGTGGTTTTTTGCACACCTACGTTATTTCCGTACGTTCTCAATGGATGTCATTTGCTGCTGGTCTACGGAAAGACCCAAACATCAATGGGCAAATCATCAAGAGGATGGTGATGCCTCTGCCACCGCTAGCCGAACAATCTCGCATCGTCACCCGCGTCGAAGAACTCATGCGCCTGTGCGACGCGCTTGAAGCCAAAGGCCAGCTCGAAGCCACGCAACACGCCCAACTCGTCAGCACCTTGCTGGCCACGCTCACCGACAGCGAAACGTCCGCGCAACTGGCCGACAACTGGCACCGCATCGCCACCCACTTCGACCTGCTGCTAGACCGCCCCGAAGCCGTAGACGCGCTGGAGCAAACCATCCTACAACTCGCCGTGCGCGGCCTGCTCGTCCCCCAAGACCCGCAAGACGAACCCGCCAGTGAACTGCTCAAGAAAATCCGCGTCGAGAAAGACAAACTCATCGCCGAGGGCAAGATCAAACGCGATAAGGCCCTGCCACCGATAGTCGAGGCCATGTATCCGTGCGATTTGCCCGAGGGATGGGCGTGGATGCGGTTTTCTGAGTTGGGTAATTTTTGTGGCGGAAAGACGCCGAGTACTCAGCGCTCAAGATATTGGGACGGTGATATTCCTTGGATCACTCCTAAAGACATGAAGCAATTGTTGTTGTCAGATTCGGAAGATAAGGTGACACGCGCGGCATTAGATGACGGCCTTGCTCTAATTCCGTTGCGGTCTGTGCTGATAGTTGTACGGAGCGGAATCTTGCGACGGACATTGCCCACGGCCATTAATTTGGTTGAAACCACTATTAATCAAGATTTGAAGGCATTAGTTCTTGTGCGCCCCGAGCTTGCTGACTATGTGCAACTTCTGATTCAGGGCTTTGAAGGTTTCATTCTGGCGAACCTCACGAAAATCGGTACGACAGTGGAGAGCATGCAGTTTGAAACGTTTGCCGCTCAACCGTTTCCCCTCCCACCCCTCGCCGAACAATCCCGCATCGTCACCCGCGTAGCCCAGCTGCTCGGCCTGTGCGCCGACCTGCGCCAGCGCCTGGCCGCCAGCCAACGCACCCAAGCCCATTTGGCTGAGGCGCTGGTGCAAGAGGTCGTATGAACATTCCTGGCGTGGGCGAACTTATTGGCATTTGGGGTCAACTTACCAAGGCGTGGGACTGGCACCAGGAGCGGAAAGACCCGACTTTCCGCTGCGCAAACCGCTTGATCCGTGCCTTTGAGGCCCACGGCATCAAGCGCCAGCAAGTCATGCGTCTACTTGACCCACAGGCCCTGCCCGCCAAGCCCGAGTTGACGATGGCCGACTTCTCCAAGCCCGCCAAGCTAAAAGCCAAACTCTCGCCTCAGCTCTTGGACTGGGCTGCGGATTCCCTGATCGTGCAGCGCGCGTGGTTTGACGACGTGGATGTGCGACCGCATGTGGTGGTGGACCACTACAAACACCCGGCGCTCTACGGCGCATGGCTGCAAGACCGCCAAACGCGTGTGCACGATGTAAATCGCCACTTGTGCATTTGGAAAGGCAAGGGCCAGCCACTAGGGCCGGACGGCGTGGGCCAGGGGCCGCTGTGCTTGGTCTACGAAGAAACTTCAGACGGCTTGGATGGCACCGAGTTGTCGCGCTACTGGCTGTTATCTAACGAGTGGAACTTGCACCACGCTCCGTGCATAGAAAACATGGTGGCCGCCGTGGCTGTGGCCCAGTCCTTGGGCATCTTGGTCACCGGCCGCGATGTGCCACTGAAGACCTTACACCGCTTGGAATCCGGCGATGTGTTGTTGCCCGAAGCTGCCGCTCGAGCAAGCGCTCTGTGGCACCCAGAAGATTTGGTATCTCCCTTGCCTGGTAAAGACTCCGCCTGGCGCCAAGCGCTGTGGCAGGGTGCGCAGGGGTGGCTGCGTTCCAGCTTGGGCGGGTAAGCGCCCTTGATGATTTGTGAATGTTCGATTCGAACTATTGGAAAGATTCGTCAAGCGGTCTTTGCAGCGCAAAGACTGTATAAAGCACCAGTTTTTCGAGAAATAACCCTACTTTTACACCCATAAAATTACCATAATGGTAAAAATATTTATCCTTTCGCAGTACAGTACGAATCCGCCTACGGAATTGGGTGGTGGGCGGATCAAGATTGATGGAGGGCCTTTGTATGACTTGGCAACAGTTAAGCAGTTGGTGGACGACCCCGACTGCATCAATCTTTTCACCCGTACCTGCATTGGTGAAGTGCAAAAGCTATTCGATAGCGACACAGAGCAAGTTGCAGCGCTAATTCAGGCGCTAGACCAGCAGGATTACATAGATTCAGAGTGGTGCGAAAACGGGAAAACCGGCGTTGCAGCATGTGACGCATATCGCATCCGGCGTGCCGAAGTGGTGGCTGCCACTGGTAAGCCGATGACCACGGAATATTTTTTGAAGTTTGCAATTGGTAAGACAGGACAGCTAGTGCTGTTGGTGTCGTGCCACTTGAGTAGATAGAGAGCACATCATGACTACACAAGAACTCTGCCCACTATGCGGCGAGGGCCATGTGTCCACGCACAGCGAGATGGTGGAAAGCGAATACAAGGCGCATAAAGTGCTGTTGCCGCTGGTGTTCAAGCAGTGCGATGCGTGCGGTTCAGACTTTGCGGGCGCAGCTGAAAGTAAACAAAACAAACGTGCGGTTTTGGCTTGGCGTAAACAAGTAGATGGTCTGTTGACCGGCGAAGAAATTACTGCTCTGCGCAAGCAGTACAAGCTTACGCAAGGCCAAGCCGCCAAGTTGTTTGGTGGTGGCCCTGTAGCGTTTAGCAAGTACGAGAACGATGATGTAGCTCAGTCAGAGGCTATGGACACTCTATTGCGATTGGTGCGCCGGAGTCCGCAAGCTTTTTGGGCGCTGGTTGCCGAAAAGTCTATGGAGTCAGAGTTCATGGGCGAGCCCATCAAGGTGCCCGCGCAATCTAATGTGGTGCACCTCACCGCAGTGCGTGGTTCTGGGGAAAAGTCTGATTCAAGATATAACCCGCGTCCTTTCCGATCCTTTGAGTCTGGAGCTGAAGCATGGAAGCAGTAAAGCCACGCGCCACTCTGCGCAGCTTTCGTGCTTTGGCGTTTCACGGTGAAAACCGTGGTGAAGCGACAGGCACAGAAATGCGCCTGGATTTGCAGCAAGACATTGAGCTCGGCTTGGCAGTGCCCACCGTGGTGGGTGCACCGCTGCAGGTTTCCGTCCTCATTAATTTGAAAGCTACGGCTACCAACGAGAAAGATGCGAAGGACCAAGCGATCTTTGCCGGTGACTATGAGGCGAAGTTTTTCTTCCAATCAGATATTGCCGAGGACGCTGTAACTCCGCTAATGGATAGCAACGATTTTCAGTATCTCTTGGTAGCTCAGGCTTACCCCTTAGCAATGACCCATTTCAGGAGGGAATTGCAATCCATGGGGATGGATGCCCGCCACCTACCGTTAGGCTTGGCGTAAGGCACTGACACTTCAAACGCGCTACTTTTTTGCTGTGGCTTTTCTCGCCACGGCCTTGCCGCTCTTGGCCGGCTTTGCTACTTTAGGTGTCTGCGGCAGCGTCAAGGCATCCAGCTGCAGCAGGGTGTCCAAGTGGCCCATGAAGTGGTGCAAATAGGCCGGTGACAGGTCTTGCATCAGGCCCAGGGTGCGCAGCACCAGCCGGTGCGAGTTGAGCGGGCCGGCATTGGCAGGGCCTTGGGTGAGGGCGTGTCCGACCTGGTCTTGCACTTTCATGCGGCCCCAGGCTTGCTTGAACTGCTGAACGTTCTTCATTTCCGGCACCCCGTGTGTGGGTGTTGGGGCCCCGCCAGATGGCGCATCCGCTTGCGGCACACGAAGCTGCGTGTTGAGCGCTTTCAAGCTGTTCAGGCCCGCTCGCTGCAAGGGCGCACGGCCAGGCGCTGCCAGGCTCGACAGTCGGGCCGGGGCTATCGCGCAGCGGCGCTCAAAATCTGCCAGCGCATTGCCCAGGGCGGTACACAGGTGGTGTTGCACTGCGCCTGATTGCGTGGGCAGCCGTTGTGCCAGTGTCTCAAGGTAGCGAAAGCGCACCGGGTCGAGTGCCTGCCGGCCGGTAGTGCGCAGCGCGTCCAAGGTGGCCAGCAGTTGATCTGCCGGGGCTGCCGCCTCAGTCATGCGCGGGCGCTCCCTTGGGAACGGGCGCCATTTCGACCCGGCGGTTGAGCGCACGGCCACTGTCGTTTTGGTTGGAGGCCACCGGCTGTTCGGCACCAAAGGCGGCGGCAAACACGCGGGAGGCGGGCATGCCCTCTTCGATCAATGCGCGGGTCACAGTGAGGGAGCGCTGGGCGGAGAGTTCAAGGTTGTCCGCAAACCGCCGGTTGCTGCCGGAGACGGGTTGGTCGTCAGTAAAGCCGCTGACCATCAGCATTTCATTGCGCTCACCCAGGTACA
>JAIXVK010000608.1 GCA_027483085.1 Comamonadaceae bacterium
CCGCACCTGCACGCCAGGCGCGGCCCCGGGTCAGCAGCGTTGCATCCGGCGTAGCGTCGAATTTGAAGTTACCCAAGACAGCTTGCACCGGCGCACCCAAGGCGCGCAGGCGCTGGGCATCCGCTTCGCTCTGGGCCCACACCGCATGCAGGCCGCGATAGGCCGGGCCGGCCAGCCAGCGCAAGCGCCGGGATTGCTGGTAGGTCTTGTCGCTCATGCGGGCATTGACCAGGCACAGGGGCACGCCGCGCTGTACGCAGCCGGCCACCAGGTTGGGCCAGACCTCGGTCTCCATCAGCAGGCCCACGTCTGGCCGGAAATGCGCCAAAAAGCGACCCACCGCCGAAGGCGTGTCCCACGGCTGCCAGACCTGCACATCGCCCGGCTGCAGCAAAGCCTTGCCAGCTTCACTGCCTGTGGCGGTGCCGTGGGTCAGCACCAGGCGCATGCCGGGCAGGCTCTCGCGCAAGCGCGCCAGCAAAGCGACAGCGGCACGGGTTTCACCCAGTGACACCGCGTGCAACCAGACCACTGGTGCACCACCCGCTGCGGCGGCAGGCCGAGGGGCGAAGTGAACTGCATCGTCGTAATGGCCGAAGCGCTGCTCCACCCATTCGCCATACAGCGGCTCTACCTTGGCGCGGCGGGCCAGTTTGCGGCGCACCCAAGGCTGGGCGGCATAGGTCAACAAGGAATAGAGGGCACGCATCATCATGGTGGGTGGGCGCAGATTCAGCGGCTCAGCACGGGGGTCGCCAGTGACTCCCAAGCGGACCACACGGACTCCACGTCCGGGTACGGCTCTTCGAAAACGCTGCATTGCCGCGCTGGCTTGCCAAGCGCATCCAGCGCTGCCGGGCCGGTGCGCCAGGCGGTGTCGAAGTTGTAGATCTGCACATGCGGCAAGTCGAGCGCGACCGCAATATGGCTCACGCCGCTGTCCACCCCGACCACGCCTGCGCAGTGAGCCAGGGTATCGGTCAGCACATCCAGCCCCACGGCGGGCAATACCCACGCCGACTCCAGCCCGGCGGCGATCGCCCGGCTGGTTTCCAGCTCGCGGGCGCCGGCATGGGGCAAGGCCACGCAAAAGCCGGCGTTGTTCAACCGGCGGCCCAAGGCCACCCAGTGGTCCAGCGGCCATTCTTTGTCGGCCCGCGAGGTGCCGTGCACCAGCGCCACCAGCGGCTTGCGGGGCACAAAGGGGTTTTCAGCGTGGCCTAAGTGTTTGGGCAGCGGCGCACTCAAGGCGCAATCCTTGCCCACCAGGCCGAAGCGCAGCGCATCCGCGGGGGCGTAGCCCAGTGCCTGGGCACACAGCAAGCGGCCACGTTGCACCGCATGCACATGGGGCTCCAGCGTGATGGCCGTGTCTGCAACCCAGCGGGTGGGCGCCTCGTAGCCCGAACCTTCGGTCTGGTTGGCCATGGCGTAGCGGCGCCCTTCCGGTGTAGTGCGGGCCAGCCAAGCCACCAGTGCGGACTTGCTCAGGCCCTGCAGGTCGATCACCGCGTCATAGGCGTCTTGCTGCAGGTCCGCCTTGAAGCTGCGCCACGCGGTGCGGGTCACAGCGGCAAATGGCTTTTTGCTCCAGGCGCGAATGTCACACGGAATCACACGCGCCACACCCTCGCAGCGCGCCACCAGCGGCGCAAAGCCGCGCTCCACCACCCAGTCAATGCGGGCGCGGGGAAACGCGGCGCGCAGGTCTTGCACTGCCGGCATCGCGTGCACCACATCTCCCAAAGACGAGAGTTTGACGATCAAAATCTTTTGAGGCGCTTTCAATGGGAAGCCTCCACGAGCATGGCATCGGGTCGGATGCGGCGCACCCACTCCATCAGCAAGGCCTGAATGCGGGCCAGCGCCTCAGGCGTGCGGCCTTCGCAGCGCATCACTAGCACCGGGGTGGTGTTGGAGGCTCGCAGCAGGCCGAAGCCATCGGGCCAGTCCACGCGCAGACCGTCTACGGTGTTGAGGCGGGCATCTGCACCCGGTGTGAGTGTGGCGAGTAGCTGATCCACCAAGGCATGGGCTTCGCCCTCTTGGCAGGCAATGTGCAGTTCAGGAGTAATGTAGCTATCGGGTAGCGCGTGCAGCACGGCGTTGGCGTCCGCACTGCGGCTCAGCACTTCCAGCAGGCGACAGGCGGCATAGGTGCCGTCGTCAAAGCCGAACCAGCGGTCGCCGAAAAACAAGTGGCCGCTGACCTCGCCGCCCAAAGGGGCATTTAACTCGCGCATCTTGGCTTTGATCAGCGAGTGGCCGGTGCGGTCCATCACCGGCATGCCGCCGGCGGCCTCAATCACCGGGGCCAATCCTTGGCTGCATTTGGCATCGAACACGATCGCCGCACCCGGGTGGCGGGTCAGCACATCGGGGGCGAGCAACATCAGTTGCCGGTCGGTATGGATGGTTTTTCCATCGCGGGTGACCAAGGCCACGCGGTCGCCATCGCCATCGAAGGCCAAGCCCACTTCGGCATCGCCATCGCGCAAGGCGCGCACCAGGTCCGCCAAGTTTTCAGGGCGGCTAGGGTCAGGGTGATGGTTCGGAAAGTTGCCATCCACCGCGCTGTGCAGTTCCTGCACCTCGCAGCCGATGGCGCGCAACAGATCCGGCGCGCTGGCACCGGCTACGCCATTACCGCTGTCCACTACCACCTTCATGCGGCGGGCCAGTTGAATGTCTTGGACGATGCGCGCGCGGTAGGCGGGCAGCACATCAGCAAATTGCACGGGCTTACCAGGCACGGGCGCCCCATCTGCGCTCGGGTTCGACAGCAGCGCCTCCATGCGCTGGCGCAGGTCTTGCACCGCGTCGCCATACAAGGCTTGGCGGTGCAGCACCATCTTGAAGCCGTTGTCGTCCTTGGGATTGTGGCTGCCGGTGACCTGAATACCGTGCGGGCACAGGGTGTGGGTTGCGAAATACAGCTGGGGCGTGGTGCTCTGGCCGATATCGATCACCTGCACGCCTGCCGCTGATAGGCCAGAACTCAGCGCCTCTGACAACGCAGGGCTGCTCAAGCGTCCATCGCGGCCCACCGCTACCGCCTCGCCGCCCTGCTCGCGCACCAGCGCACCAAAGGCACGACCCAGCAGGTGTGCCACCTCGGGCGACAGCGTGGAGGGTACGGTACCGCGGATGTCGTAGGCTTTGAAAATTCGGGGGGACAGGAGCATGCAGCGCAAGGGTTCAGATAGGGCCAAGACCGCCTTCTGGCGGGTGGGCTGGATTGTAGGCGGCAGGCACATGTCCGGAAACGGCTACTCCGGCGGGCGGCGCTGCGTATCATCGGCCGCATGCCCTCCACCCAGCCCCCTGCCAACCCTGCCCCAGAGTCGCCAGCAGACGACGCTGGCCGCTACCTGGCTTTGCAGGCGCGAGATGCCCGTTTTGACGGCCACTTTTTTACCGGGGTGACCAGCACAGGCATTTACTGCCGGCCGGTCTGCCGGGTGCGCACTCCCAAAGCAGAAAACTGCCGCTTTTTTGAGCGCGCGGCCCAAGCAGAAGCTGCCGGCTTTCGCCCCTGCCTGCGCTGCCGCCCGGAGCTGGCACCCACGCAGAACGCTGCCCTGCACTGGACCACGCAAGACGCGAGCGCCATGCTCGCATTGCAAGCCGCAGACCTGATGGAACACCCCGCACAAGCCGATGACGCCCCGGGCATCGCAGCCATCGCGGCCCGGCTGGGTATCAGCGACCGGCATTTGCGCCGCATCTTCGAGGCGCACTGGGGCATCACCCCCCTGCGCTACATGCAGACCCGCCGCTTGCTGACCGCCAAGCAGCTCCTCACTGACACGCGACTGCCCGCGGCGGAGGTGGCCGCCCTGAGCGGATTTACCAGTGTGCGCCGCTTTAACGCCGTCTTTGTTCAGCATTACCGGCTACAACCTACGGAGCTGCGCAAGTCGATACGCCCCCCCGCGCATCCGTCGCCAGCATTAGCGGCAAAGGTTGGCGATCCGCGGCACG
>JAIXVK010000631.1 GCA_027483085.1 Comamonadaceae bacterium
ATGACCAGCAAATTTTGGAAATTCTCCAAGTAGATGGCCGTATTGCCAATCAGGACCTTGCAGACCGTATTGGTTTGTCGCCATCACCGTGTTTGCGACGCGTCCGCGCTTTGGAAGAGTCTGGTTTGATTCTGGGATACAGGGCGATGCTGGACGCGAAAAAGCTGGGTCTATCACTGATAGCGCTCGTCCACATTTCGATGGATCGGCACACACCGGAGCGTTTTGCCAACTTCGAGGCTAGTGTTGCAGTCCTGCCGGAAGTGTTGGAGTGCCTGTTGATCACCGGACAGGATGCGGATTACCAGATCAAAGTCGCTGTCAAGGACATGGACCATTACCAAGCCTTGCTGCTCAACAAGCTTACCCGTATTGACGGCGTTACCGGTGTGCACTCCAGTTTTGTCTTGCGCCGCGTCATTGACCGAACGGCGCTGCCGGTGACCTGAATCGCTTAACGAGCGTCAGGCAGTTCGATCTTGACTTCCAAAACCTCAAGATTGTCCTGGCGCTCCAGATTTACCTTGATGTCATCCGGATTGATATGGATGTATTTGCTGATAACGGCGACCAAGTCGCGCTGCAATGCAGGAAGGTAATCCGGTTCGGCGGCATTGCGGCCGCTGCGTTCGTGGGCAAGAATAATTTGCAAACGCTCTTTGGCAACACTTGCAGTTTTTTTCTTTTCACCAAGCAAAAAGGAAAGAAGTGACATGGCCTTACTTGCCTCCAAACAAGCGTTTCAGCAGACTTTGTTTGGGTGCTTCTGTAAAACGCATCGGCTTGTCAGTGCCCAAGAAACGGTCAATCACGTCTTTGTAAGCCTCTGACACATCACTGCCTTGCATGTGAACGGCAGGAACACCCTGGTTCGATGCCTGCAAAACAGACTCGCTCTCGGGGATAACGCCGATCAAAGGAATACGCAAGATGTCCTGGATATCGTCCAAGGACAACATTTGTCCTTGATCGACTCGCGCAGGGTTGTAGCGGGTAATCAGCAAATGCTCTTTGATGGGCGTTCCGCCTTCCATGGCGCGTTTGGTCTTGCTCGACAGCATTCCCAAAATACGATCGGAATCCCGGACAGAAGACACTTCAGGGTTGGTAACCACCAAGGCTTCATCAGCAAAATGCATCGCCATAAGTGCACCGGTTTCAATACCGGCGGGTGAATCGCACACGATGAATTCGAAATCCAGGGCGGACAAATCCTTCAGGACTTTTTCTACGCCTTCCTGTGTCAGTGCATCTTTGTCCCGGGTTTGCGAAGCTGCCAGGATGTAAAGGTTGTCGCACTGCTTGTCTTTGATAAGCGCCTGATTCAGGTTCGCTTCTCCCTGGATCACATTGATCAGGTCGTACACCACGCGGCGCTCGCAACCCATGATCAGATCCAGATTCCGTAAACCCACGTCAAAGTCGATAACCGCTGTTTTTGC
This sequence comes from Comamonadaceae bacterium, assembly GCA_027483085.1. Lineage (GTDB taxonomy): Bacteria > Pseudomonadota > Gammaproteobacteria > Burkholderiales > Burkholderiaceae_C > Allorhodoferax. Next base: position 1,443 of record JAIXVK010000631.1, read on the forward strand.
GCCCCTCATCGCCAGACCTGTTGCAAAACTTGCACTGGTCGTCGTCTTTCCAACGCCCCCCTTACCTGATGTGACAACAATGATCTTGGTCATGAAAAGCTAATCTTTCAAAAGGTGTGGAACGTTAAGCCTTGAGGGCTTCAATCAGTAATTTTTCTTGCCCATCTTCGCTTAAGCGAATCTGGGCGGTTTTCCCGTGGATGTCTTTGGGTAAGGGATTTTCGCTGGTGCGGTACACCCCGGCGATAGACACCAGTTCAGGTTCCAATTGCAAAGCAAAGATTCGTGCTTTGGTGTTTCCACGCGCACCTGCCATGGCTTTGCCACGCAAGGGTGCATACACATGAATGTTACCGTCAGCGACCACTTCAGCGCCTTGGTTAACGATGGCCAACACCACAAGATCGCAGCCTCTTGCATAGACTTTTTGCCCAGATCGCAAAGGCTTGTCGACCACCATCGTTGAAGGCCCGGGTACTTCCCGGATCACTTCTTGAATAACGGTTTCTTTGGCTGCTGCCGGTCTGGCAACTTGTTTGCTCACTTGCACATCTTGTTCAGCTTCTGCTAAACCGGCTTTCAGGCCGAACTCTTTCCATGCAGGGTGACCTCCACGGACAGCAACAGGTGTCAAACGACAGCTTTTGAGAAATGCAGTGAATTTCACAAGATCCCGTGGCTGCTCATTGTCGGGAACCTGTGAGAAATCAATGACTAACGCATCGTTGTCAAAAAAATCAGGTGTTTCACCTGCAGGTCCAAAAGCTTTCGCGAGTTCTTCTGACAACTCTTCCAAGTTTGCGGACTTCACCAGCAAAGCGACCAGATTCATTTGAGCGCTTTTGATTTCAAACGTCTGACGCGTTTGCGCTGCAGGAGTAGCTGGCATGGAGGGTTGTAGGTACTGAACGGATTCGAATACGCAAATCTTACTTGATCGATGGTGCGGTTTGAGCGGATTCAGTCACGAAATTTCAGATGTACACAAGTTTTTTTCGTAAAAAAAAACGAGCTCAAAAAAGTGGAAAAAAAGTTCCTTGCTATTGTCTTAATTCTTTAAATTCAAAATAGTAGTAGTAGATAAGGATTGCTCCCTTCTGTGGATAAGCATTTTTTCATTATATGAATCAATCACTTACGGTATTCTCACTCTTGTGCGTGACTCTGCTTTTGAGTTGTACCCAAAGCTTGAATAACTTTGAGTTTTTCAAAAATTTTGTGGATAACTCTGAGTTGTTGTGAAGTTTATGCACAGAGTTATTCTCATCGAAGGTTCGCGGTCTGAGTGACAATGGCGAAGCGGAGAGATGTCTCTCCATCCATTCGAACGACAATGAGGTCCCGCTTGGTACAGGCGTGAGTCAAAGAGAGAATTGCGCATGGTCGAAAAACGTTCTTTTGAAATTGCCAGAGAGACGCTGAAACAACTCACCGCCAGAAAGCTGGTACCTACGCCTGCGAATTACCAGTCGGTCTACAACGAGATCGCTGGCATACCGTCCATACAACCGTTCCCGGCGGATTTCCTTCGGGATCTGTCGCAGTCCTTGCCACTCAAAACGCCCGGACAGCAAAAGCAAAAGGCCTTGCTGGACTACGCGATTGATCGCTTGAGTTGGGATGGTGTGAAAACAGCCTTGGTGGGCTATGGTGGTTTTGTGTCGACGGTGGCAACAGATTCACCAGGCAGTGCTCCACTGGCCGGCGCAGAGAGTGCGAATGGAGCTGCGACCCCCAATCCGGCAGCGCTGACCAGCGAGTTTTTTGTACAGATAGCGCGTTTGATCGAATACGCACAACCTGCGCTTGATACTGACGATGCCCGATTCCGCGAACAAACACAGCAGTTGTTGCAAGCCATGCGCGATCCCAAGGCAGAGGCATTGACCCTTAAAAACTTGCTGTCGGCGTACAGCCATCGTTTGTCTTTTGCAGCCGAAGACCAGGCGGAAATCCGTAACGGCTTACTTAAGCTTTTGCACCTGGTGTTCGTCAATATCGGCGAACTCAGCATTGATGAGCAATGGCTCAAAGGCCAAATGGATGCCTTGATCAGCGTGTCCACGCCACCTCTGAGCTTGCGCCGGATCGACGAGCTGGAGCGCTTGCTCAACGATGTGATCTTCAAGCAAAAAGATGCCAAATTCAAAATGCTGGAGGCGCAAGACGAAATGCGCACCATGCTGGCGACCTTTATTGAGCGCTTGGCCCAGATGACCCAATCCACGGGTAGTTTTCAGGGCAAATTGGAAGAAAGTGCACGCTTGATTGAGCAAGCCAAGAACTTGTCAGACATTGCGCCTGTTTTGAAAGATGTGGTGGGTACCACCCGCGGTATGGCGCAAGAGAGTCAGATGTCGCGCGAACAGCTGGGGGCCATGCAAGAGCGTGCCAAGCAAACCGAAGTCGAGTTGGCCAAGCTGCACAAAGAGTTGGACCGCGTGAGTCTGCAAGCCCGCCATGATGCATTGACAGGGGCCTTGAACCGCAAGGGTCTCGACGAAGCGCTTATTCGTGAGGTGTCAACCACCAAGCGGAATGCCAGTGTATTGAGTGTGGCACTGCTGGATATCGATAACTTCAAAAAGCTCAACGACACGATGGGTCACGCTACGGGCGATATCGCGCTCACCCATTTGGCCACGGTCGCGCGTGAATGCATGCGACCGCAAGACACTCTGGCCCGCTACGGTGGTGAAGAGTTTGTGATCTTGCTGCCCGATACGGTGCTCGACAAGGGGATTGAGGCTATGACCCGTCTACAGCGTGAATTGACCAAACGGTTCTTTCTGGCCGGTACTGAGAAGGTGTTGATCACCTTCAGTGCCGGGGTCGCCCAAATGACCGAAAGTGAAACACCGGCTGAGGCGATACGCCGTGCGGATCAGGCAATGTACCTTGCCAAAAGAGCCGGTAAAAACCGGGTGCTCGGCGCCTGAGACCGCTTCACAGTGCGGAAGTAAGAAACCACTGAATCAGGAATTTGGCGATAAAACCCACCATGCCGAAGGCAAGCCCCAGGAACAGGACAAAGGTGCCAAACTTTCCGGCTTTTGATTCCCACGCCAGTTGAGCAATGATGAACAGCATGTAGAGAATAAAGGCGCCGACTCCGTACGTGAGTCCGAAAGTGGCGATTTGTTCTTCGGAGAAACCCAGCATCAAGGTGCCTCGTCAGACAAGGGCTCGATCCGCACCAAATCCCGGTAAGCATGCCAACTGGCATGGCCCAGCATGGGGATCACCAGAATCAATCCGAGCAGCAATGAGGCCAATCCCAGCAAAGTGAAGCCCATGATCAGGGCGGCCCACCACGCCATGACTGCCGG
>JAIXVK010000187.1 GCA_027483085.1 Comamonadaceae bacterium
CGCAAAGCCGGTGCCAACAAGGGGAGCGTGACCCGCCAGAAACAGCGCCACGGGCTGGCGCCCAGGCTGCGGGCGGCCTCCAGGTAATGGGCGGGCAAGCTATCCAAGCGCGAGGCCACACTTTTGGCCACAAAGGGATACGCCAGCAAGGCGTAGGCCGCCACCAACACACCGAAACTGCCGCTAGCCTCGGGGTACAACAACAACAGACCAAACGCCACCATGACTGGCGACACAATAAATGGCAGAAACACCAAGGTGCGCAGCCACAACACCCGGCGGGCCGCCAAGGCGTGGGCAACACCCAGCACAGTCGCCAGCACCAATGCCAACAGCGAGAACCGCACGGTGTTGTATAGGGCCAGCAAGGTGTCGTCCTCCCGCAGCACACCCCAGGCATCTGCTCCTGAAAACATAGCGCCATGCGCAATAGCAATAAGGGGCGCAGCACAAATCAGTACCCAAACACCGACAGTGACCATGACCGCACTCCACTGCGCAACGCCCCGGGCGGGCCGGCGCAGCACCCCATCCGCCCGGGCGGGGGTAGCCAAACGGCGCTCTACCGCCGCGTAACCCAGAGCAACTGCGCCTGTCAGCAGCAGCATCCAGACCGACAACACACTGGCCTGCCCCAGTTGCAGCTCATGGGCCACCAGGGTGTAGATCTCGACCTCCGCCGTGGCATAGGCCTGCCCGCCCAAGACCAGCGCCAGTCCGAAACCTGAAAAGCAATACAAGAACACCAGGCACAAGGCCGAGGCCAGCCAGGGCGCGATCGCCGGCCACTCCACCCGCCAAAAGGCCCGCCACGGCGTAGTCCCCAAGCTGCGGGCGGCCGCCACCCGGGCGGCGCTTACCTGTGAGAGCGCATCGACCGCAGCGCGCACCAGCACACACAGGTTAAAAAACAAATTGCCAAATAGCAGCAGCCACGGCGTGCCCTGCAAATCCGGCCCGCCCCACTGCGCCAGCAAGCCACGCGGCCCCATCAAAGCCAACACACCCATGGCCGCGACCAGGGTAGGAACCACAAAGGGCAGCATCAAGCCGCGCAACAACAAGCCGCGCCCGGGGAAATCGAGCCGCGCCAGTACCCAGCCCATGGGCAGGCCAATCAGCAACACCAGGCCGCAGGTCATCGCCGCTTGCGCCAGCGACCACAGCAGTCGCCCGCGCAGATACGGGTCTTGCCACGGGGCCCACAGGTCGGCGCTGCCGCCCTCCAGCATCAGGCGCACGGCGGGTGCCACCAGCACCAGCGCCAAAAACAGCAGCGGCACCGCAGCCAGCGCCCAACGGTGCCACGCCCAGGGGCGGGGCTGTTTCAGGCGCGGAGTCTCAAACGCCACAGCGGACGCTGCAGGCTTACTTCAACACCACCTTGGTCCAGCGGGCGACCCAGTCGCTGCCCTTGGCAGCGATGTCCGCGTCAGACGGTGCGTTGAACGCGGTGGGCTCAGGCGCGAAGCGGAAGGCATCCGCCTTGGCGACACCGGCTTCGGCGGGGTACATCCACATTTCGGTCTGCATCGCGGTCTGCACGGCCGGGGACCGCATGAACTCGACAAACTTTTCGGCCGCAGCGCGCTCTTTGCCGCCCTTGACCAAAGCAACACCTTCGACCTGGCGGAACACAGCGCCCGGCAAGCTCAGGGAGGCTGTCGGCGGCTCGCTCAACTTGGTCTTGCTGTAGAACACTTCAGCCGCCGGGCTGGTGGCGTAGCTCACCACGATAGGGTGTTTGCCACCATTCTGGCTGAACTCGGTGTAGTAAGCCTCGGTCCAGCCCTTGGCCACTTTCAGGCCGTTGGCGCGCAACTTGGCCCAAAAATCAAACGCTTTGTCCTCGCCCATGGCGCCGATGGTGGAGAGCAAAAACGCATAGCCGGGGCTGCTGGTAGCCGGGTTTTGCACCACCAACAATTTGGCGTAGGCGGGCTGGGTCAGGTCATCCAGCGTTTTGGGCACGGCCACGCCGTTTTTGGCGAACCAGGCTTTGTCGTAGTTCAGGGTCACATAACCGTAGTCCACCGGCACCAGCGGCGCCGGCAGCTCGGCGGCGGGTTTGCGCCCGGCGGCGGCAGCTGTGCTGGTGTCCAGCACGCCGGCAGCCAGCGCCTTGGGGGCAAACGCGTTGTCAATGCCGTAGACCACGTCAGCAATCGGGTTGGCCTTGGTCAGGATCAGCTTGTTGAGCATTTCACCGGCGTCGCCGCCTTTGGTGATGCGCAGCTTGACGCCGTTGTCTTTTTCAAACTGGGCCAGCAACGGCTTGGGCACGGTGAAGGAGCTGTGGGTCAAAACCCGCAAGTCAGCAGCTTGGGCGGCGCTCAGGCCGGCAGCCAGCAGGGCGGCGCCCAGAGTGGTCTTGAAAAACGAAAAAATCCCGTGTGGCATGGTGCGCTTTCTTTCAATGCGCCGGCGGGGGTCGCATTCAAAAACCGGCACCCGCAAAGGGGGTTCAGGCTTCGCACGCTTCCTACGCTGGCATAACCCAGATCAGGTACATGGGGTATTTCTCAGTCCTGTGAAGGACACCCCCGGTGGA
>JAIXVK010000338.1 GCA_027483085.1 Comamonadaceae bacterium
ACCAGCAGGTCGGCAGAGCCGAACCTGCGGTATCTCTGGCCTTGAGGGTGTGTGGGATAACTTTGGATAACGATGCGAATTGATCAACTTTTGGTGCAGCGCGGGCTGGCCAGCACCCGCTCGCAGGCCCAGCGCCTGATTGCGGATGGCGTGGAGTGGCTGAAGATGGAGCTTTCGGGCGAAGTCTGGAAACGTGTGGCCAAAAATGGCGATGAGGTGCCTGATGGTGCCAAGATCCGTTTGCTCGATGATTCCGAAGCGCGTTATGTGTCCCGCGGTGGCCTCAAGCTCGAAGCGGCACTCAAGCAAGTCGGCCTGTCTGTTACCGGACTGCGTTGTCTGGACGTGGGGCAAAGCACCGGTGGCTTCACCGATTGCTTGCTGCAAGCCGGTGCGCAATCGGTCGTGGGTGTGGATGTGGGCAGTGCCCAGTTGCATCCCTCGCTGCGCAGCGATCCGCGTGTGTTATGCGTCGAATCTGTCAACGCGCGCACGCTGTCTGCTATGGATTTGGTAGCTGCTTACGCAGATAGCACCGGCGCAGGCGGCCAATTTGATGAAGAATCAGACAGCGTGGATGACTGGGACGATGAAGACGACTTCGACGACGAAGACGCGGCTCCGGCGCCAGAGGCAGCTGAGCCAGAACCGGTAGAGCTGCCGCCTGAGTTTGCTCCGCCCTTTGATCTGCTCGTGGCGGATCTGTCCTTTATTTCGCAGACCCTGGTGTTGCCTGCTGCGGTGGAGTTGCTCAAAGAGGGCGGCATGTTGCTTACGCTGGTCAAACCCCAGTTCGAGCTGCAGCCCGGCCAAGTGGGCAAAGGCGGGATCGTCAAAGATCCCGAGATGTACCCGATCGTGGAACAGCGCTTGCGCGAGACCTGTGCAGACCTCGGGCTCACCGTGACCCATTGGTTTGACTCCGCCATCGAAGGCGGCGACGGAAACCGCGAATTCTTTATTTGCGCCCGCAAGGCGGGTTGAATCCAGCCCTCGCCATAGCGGGGGCTGAGACGGAGAACACTATGTTTACAAGCCATCGGATTCCACTGAGTCTGGAATTCTTTCCGCCCAAAACCCCTGAGGGTGCCGAAAAGCTGCGCGTGGTGCGCCAACAGCTGTACAGCTTGGCCCCCGAGTTTTGCTCGGTGACTTTTGGTGCTGGCGGTTCGACCCAAGAGGGTACCTTCAACACCGTGCGTGACATCTTGTCGGAAGGGGTGAGCGCTGCTTCCCACTTTTCGTGCGTGGGTGCGACCAAAGCCACTGTGCGGGTGCAATTGGCAACGTTAAAGGCCATGGGCGTCAAGCGCCTGGTTGCTTTGCGCGGAGACTTGCCAAGCGGCTATGGCGCAGGCGGTGAGTTTCAATATGCCAGTGACCTGGTGGCCTTTATCCGTGCCGAAACCGGCGACGATTTCCACATTGAGGTAGCGGCTTACCCCGAAGTGCACCCGCAGGCCAAATCACCGGCCAGCGACCTTCAGGCATTTGCTGCCAAGGTCAAAGCGGGTGCGAACTCCGCAATCACCCAATACTTCTACAACTCTGATGCCTATTTTCGGTTTCTGGAAGAGGTGGATGCCTTGGGCGTCACGGTGCCCGTGGTGCCAGGCATCATGCCGATTACCAGTTCGACCCAGCTGATGCGTTTCTCGGATGCCTGTGGCGCCGAAATTCCGCGTTGGATTCGCTTGCGCCTGCAGAGCTACGGGGATGACGTGGCATCTATCAAGGCGTTTGGCTTGGAGGTGGTGACCGATTTGTGCGAGCAACTGCGCGCAGGCGGTGCACCCTCCATCCATTTCTACACCATGAACCAGAGTGCCCCGACTCTGGCCTTGTGTCAAAACCTCGGCTTAAGCGCCTGAGGTAACACCGACTTAGCCGCCGGAGTCGAGGGTGGACGTCGCATTGGCGTCCTGCCCGAGCAACTTCACCATTTGGGGCAGCGCGTCCTTGAGGGCTGCCTTGAGTGTGTGCGGTGGGTTGATCAAAAACATGCCGCTTGCGGGCAATCCGGGGCGGACCACTTCGCCTTGCTCGTCGGTTGTCAGCTTGCTCGACTTGACGGTGAGCGTCGCGTGCAACCATGATTTGCCGGCTTTGTTGGCCATGGTTTTGAGTTTCTTCGGCAGGTCATGGGCCTCTGGCCGCGGGATGATGGGGTACCACACCGCATAGGTGCCGGTTGCAAAACGCAGCATGGAGTCCGCCACCATGCTTGCCACTCGCATGTAGTCGTTTTTGACCTCATAGCTCGGATCGCACAGTACCAAAGCACGGCGCGACGGTGGGGGCAAAAATTTCTTGAGACCCTCAAACCCGTCTTCACGCAACACCGTCACTTGCCGGCCGGCTTCGAGTTGGGCGACGTTGGCGATCAGTGTTTTGGTATCTGTCGGGTGCAACTCAAACATCTTGAGCTTGTCGCGGCCGCTGAGGAGACTCTGGATGATGAATGGCGAGCCGGGGTAAACCGACCAGGTGTTACCGGCATTGAAGCTCGCTACCATGTCGATGTAGTCCTGCAGGGCGGGTGCAAACGGCGTCTCGGGCTTGCTGGCAACCAGTTTCAGGAAGCCCTCGGCGGCTTCTTCACTGGTCTTGGCAAAGTCGCCATCGAGTTTGTACAGCCCGGCTCCCGCATGGGTGTCAAAGACGTTGAGCGCGGTCTCTTTTTGCGTCATGTGGCGCAAAACTGCCAGCAAAGTGGTGTGTTTCAACACGTCGGCGTGGTTGCCGGCGTGGAAGGCGTGTCGATAACTAAACATCCCCTATGATACCCATCGACCCGCGTTGCCATGTGCATCGAGTTTGGAAAGCGGCCCTGACCGGGCCTTTGCGGGCATAAAAAATACAGAGTTCATCTCACGCCATGGTTGACATTCACACTGCGCCTGCTTCAGTCCGGGTCACTGGGGCCGGGCATATGGACGCCCTCGCAAACGGCACCCGTCTCGCCGAGTTCGAGATCAAGGGCTTGCTGGGCGTGGGTGGTTTTGGCATGGTGTACCGGGCTTATGACCATTCCTTGCACCGGGCGGTCGCGATCAAAGAGTACATGCCCACCAGCTTGGTAGGGCGTGACAACCTGTCCTCTCTCACGGTGAAGTCGGTTGCAGACGCGGCGGCTTTTGAGTCGGGTTTGCGTTCTTTTATTGCCGAGGCGCGCTTGTTGGCCCGCTTTGACCACCCGTCTCTGGTGAAGGTGTATCGCTTCTGGGAAGCTAACAACACCGCCTATATGGCGATGCCCTTGTATGAGGGCATTACCCTCAAGGAGGCTCGTCGCAGGATGAGCGGTCCCCCGCCCCAGGAGTGGCTGCAGTCGGTCTTGTGGTCGGTATTGGCCGGCCTCAAGGTATTGCACGACAACAGCACGCTGCACCGGGATGTGTCGCCCGACAACATTTTTCTGCAGAACATCGGCCCTCCGGTCCTGCTGGATTTGGGAGCTGCGCGACGCGCGATTCTCGATACCAGCCAAAAGCACACGGCCATCCTCAAGGTGAATTACGCGCCGATCGAGCAGTACGCCGACGCCCGGGACATGCAAGAGGGTCCATGGACCGATCTCTATGCGGTAGCGGCTGTGATGCACGGCTGCATCTGCAATGAGCCGCCTCTGCCAGCGACGTTCCGCGCAGTGCGCGACCGCTTGCCGGCTTTTTCGCAGGTGGCCCAGACGGCCGAGACACATTTCAACCAGAAATACTCTGACGGCTTTGTCCGAGCCATCTCGCACGCGCTGGCGATTGAGCCTGCTGACCGAACTGCAAGTGTGGAGGCCTTTGCCCAGGAGATCGGCCTGAAGTCTCCCCCGGATCTTGCGCGATTCGACTGGCGCAAATCTTTGGGCGATTCGGTGACTTTGGTCGAGACCGGTAATGATCCGGAGCCGGTCACCACGGAGTTGCTCACGACCCAGCCGGCCCCGCATTTTCCGGATACCGTGTTCCAGCCTGCTACGTTCGATCAATCCAAAACAGTGAAGGTGCCTCCCAAGGGAGAGTCACCGACTAAAAAGCGCCGCGCTGAGGCCACCCAAGGAAAGGCAGGCGCAAAGTCGCCCTGGCTCTGGATTGCAGGGGGCGTGGTACTTGTTGGCGCCCTCGTGTGGTCCATGCGGCCGACACCTCCAGTTACAGCGGCAATACCGCCGGTAGAAAGCATCGTGCCCTCAAGCCCACTGGTGACAGAAGCTGCGCCGGTTGTACCTCCATCACAAGTTCAGCCATCGCAAAACCCTGCCGCTGTGCCGCTTCCGCCTTCGAAATCCGCGAGTGGAACGGTTGCCAATGGTCGCGCCAAGCCTAATGCTGCCCCCAAGCAGCTTGGGGGAGCTGCAACGTCACCTGCTGTGGCCGAGAAGCCGTCGATCCCTTCGCCAGTTGGTGCCGCCACTGGGCAGGGTGGTGCCGAAACATCGTCCGCTGGCGCTTCTCCTGCGAAAGATCCCACCGCCATCTGTGCGACTGCATCGATCTTTTCGCGAACCATGTGCGTCTACCGGGAATGCCAGAAACCCGAGTTTTACAACTTGGCCGTTTGCGTGGCAGATCGAAAACATTGGGAAGAGCAGAACAAGTC
>JAIXVK010000523.1 GCA_027483085.1 Comamonadaceae bacterium
GAAATACGGCGCATTGAAGCGGCTCGCCTCGTCGGCCAGGCTCAAAGGCGCGCTGCCCGTGGCCTGCAGGCCGAAAAACGCATCGCTGCTGCCACCGGTGCCGACGCCCCAGGCAAAGCCCGCACTCGATGGGCTGGAAAAGCTCATGCGGGCCAAGGTCAGGGGCGTCTGCTCTGCCGCTAAGCCCAGCATGGTTTGCTCGGTGACCAAGCTGGTGTACTCCGCGCTGAATTTGGCGCCGGTGGTCGTTGTGGTCGTGGTCTTGCTGATGGGCAAAGCGGATGTCGCTGTCGACGTGCTGCTCACACTGGCGCCCACATTGACCTGAAAGGCCCGGTTGAACTTGTCGACTGCCAGGGTATTGACCGTTTTGAGCCCTGTGGCGAGCCCGCTTTTGGGCGTGGCGAGGCTGGCGCCCGCAAAGCTAATCACTGCGCCTGTTTTGGTGCCCAGATTAAGACCGCCAATAGGCTGCAAAGAAGCCCCGACGTTCACCAAGCCCCACCCGTACACAGCGTCCGCCTTGGTGCGAGAGAGGCACACAGCCGCTGTCACGTTATCGCTGCACAAACGGGTGGCGGATTGAAAGATGATTTGCGCAATGTCTGTGGCAGGCAGGAAGTTCCAGTTACTTTTGATCAATGCCGCCTGGCCCGCCACGATGGGCGTTGCCATCGAAGTGCCCGACATATAGACGTAGCTGCCGGGCATGGCAGGTGTGGAGTAGCTGGAGGCAATGTTGACCCCGGGCGCAAACACGGTCCAGTTGGCCAAGGTGGCGTCGTAATTGCTGAACCTGGCGCGCTTGTTGTTGGCGTCGAGTGCGCCCACCGCGATGATCTGTCCCTTGGCCCAGGTTTGCTTGGCGTAAGCAGCAGGCCAGCTGCCACTGGCGCGTCTATCATTGCCCAAAGCGGCCGTGATCAGGACGCCTTTGTTGACGGCGTTTTGGATGTTGGACTGCATGGCAGCTGCGCTGCTGCCCAAGCTGAGCGTGACGATGGGCGCCTTTTGTAAATTTACCGCCCAGTCAATACCCCGGCCGATCGTCAGGCTGTCAGAGCCACCGGTGGTGAACACCTTGGCGACTACCAGCTTCGCACCGGGCGCCACGCCCTCGAGCAGAGACCCGTTCGCCAGACTTCCTGCAACCAAGCCACTCACGTGGGTGCCGTGGCCCATTTGGTCGGTCACATCGGTGCCGCCATTGAAGGCGTTGTAAGTCGCAATCACTTGACCGCGCAATTCAGGGTGGCTGACTTGCACCCCCGAGTCCACAACCCCGACAACGACACCGCTGCCATTGCCGCTACCGAGCTGATTGGCATAGGGCTTGTTGACTTGGTTCAAGAAGGTCTGGTAGCTGCGCGCACGGGCCTCTGCCGCCGTGGGCGCTGCTTTCGCCAAGGTGGAAGCGCTTAGCTTGGGCGCCACAGCAGCCGCAAGGGCCTCCCAGCCGCTATCAGCGTCTTCATGCACCTCCAGAACTTGGGCATAGGCGCCGGAGGCAAAGGCAGTGATCAATGCCGCAAAAAGGGGGGAAGGCTGAAACATGGTGCGATTCCTTGTTGACAAACACACAAGGGCTACGCAATCCAATCATGAGCACTGGCAAACAGCCCCATGAACCGGCAACCCCGCTGGCATGGCACTCTGAAAAAGTGCGACAGCCCGGTGGCTTTGCGTCCCGACCTTTCGACCGGTTTGCCCAAAAAACTCAACAGATATGCCGAGTCGGCCGCCATCATATCTCAAATTGTTATTTGTGTGTTATTCGATTCAATCAGTGCAATGCAAGCTCGCGACACTTGCATTACAGTGAAGCACTGTTTATCCCGACTCAACGTCACTTCCACCAGGGTTTCATGCAGCGCGCTCCCCTCAAACATTGCAAAGAATGCGGTACCGCAGTGGTCTACCGCGTGCCGGATGACGGCGACACCAAGCCTCGTGCGGTGTGCCCTGCCTGCCACACCATCCACTACGAAAACCCCCTCAATGTGGTGGGCACCGTCCCGTATTGGGGGGATCAAGTGTTGCTGTGCAAACGCAACATCGAGCCACGCTTTGGCAAGTGGACATTGCCAGCCGGCTTTATGGAGCTCAACGAGACTACCGCGGAAGGTGCTGCCCGCGAAACCGTGGAAGAAGCAGGCGCTCAGTTTGAACTCGAAGGCCTGTTCAGTCTGCTCAACGTGGCGCGCGTGGGGCAAGTGCACTTGTTTTACCGGGCCCGGCTGACCAGCGATCAATTTGAGCCGGGAACCGAAACCATAGAAGCCAAGCTCTTCCGCGAGGACGAAATCCCTTGGGATGAAATTGCATTCCGCACCGTCAAAGAGACGCTGGACTGCTATTTCGCGGACCGCAAGGCGGGCCATTACGGCATTCACACCCTCGACATCACGTGATGCCGGCCATGCTCCCGAGCTATGTGGTCCTCGACCTTGAGACCACCGGCGGGAATGCAGTGAACGACCGCATCACCGAAATAGCCGCGGTGCGAATCGACAACGGCATTGAAACAGCGCGCTGGTCAAGTCTGGTGAATCCGGGCGTCCGGATCCCGCCTTTTATCCAGAGCCTCACCGGCATTACCGATGCGATGGTGGAGGATGCCCCCACCTTCGAGCAGCTGGCCAAGCCGCTGCTGGCCTTGCTAGAGGGCGCCGTCTTCGTGGCCCACAACGTGCGCTTTGATCATGGGTTCGTTCTGAACGAATTGGCACGGCTAGACATCGCGCTGAAGGTCAAAACCCTGTGCACCGTGCGCTTGTCGCGGCGCTTGTATCCGCAGCACAAGGGCCATGGGCTCGACGCTATCTTGCAGCGCCACGGCTTGCACACCCAGGCACGACACCGGGCCATGGGCGATGTGGACGTGGTGCTGGCCTGGCTGGATGTGGCAAACCGCGAGTTAGGCGCGGAGGCCTTGGCGCGCGAGGCGCAAGGACTCTTGCAAGGGAGTGCCGCCGTACCGCCCATGCTGGAAACACCGGTATCTGACATCCCCGACACACCGGGTGTGTATCTCTTTTACGGCGAAAGCAGCATCCCGCTGTATGTGGGCAAAAGTGTGACGATGCGCAGCCGGGTGATGTCGCACTTTCAGGCGTCTACCAAGGTTGCACGCGAAATGCGCATCCTGCAAGAAATCCGGCGCGTCGAATGGCGCGAAACGGCTGGTGAACTCGGGGCCCTGTTGCTGGAGTCGCGCCTCGTGAAAGAACTGCAACCCATCCACAACCGGCTGCTGCGGCGTGAGAAACAGCTCACCGCCTGGAAACTTCACGACGACCCCGCCACCCGCCCCCTTGTGCAAATGGTACGCCTCGATGAGGTGGACCCGTCTGACATGGGCCAGCTCTACGGGGCTTACCGCTCCAAACGCCAGGCGATGGAGGCACTGCGCAGCCTTGCCGACATGCACCAGTTCTGCCCGCTGGTGCTCGGGCTGGAGTCCGGCAAAGGCGCTTGTTTTGCCAGCCAGATTGGGCGGTGCAAAGGGGTGTGCGCCGGGCGGGAGCCAGCGCCACTGCACCGGGTGCGCCTGCAAATAGCGCTGGCCGAGCATCGCTTGCAATCGTGGCCCCATGCCGGACGCATGGGTATCCGCGAGCACAACCCCATCACCGGCCGCACAGATATCCATGTTTTTGACCAATGGTGCCATGTGGCTACCGTCCATGATGAGGCGGAACTGCAAGAGGCCATTGCCCAGCGGCAGGTGCTGGCCTTTGATCTCGACACCTATCGCCTGCTGGTGAAGCGGCTCACAGGCACAGGACTGCGCTCGCGCGAGGTTTTGCACTTGGGAGGACACCCTGCTTCAGCCGCCTAGCCCTGCGCGCGCACAGATCGCCCATGCGCTCCTCCAACTCGTGGTGCAAGTGCCCGAGAGCACTGAGCAGGCAGGTGCCGACGTCGCACTGCGCGTGCATGCCATCTCGCGCAAGGCGGCGCGACAGGCCAGCATGGTGGCGGCCGGCTTGTCACTTCCACCGGGCTGGATGGGTTGGCTGACCGTGCTGCCGGAGATGATCAGTGTCTGGAAAATCCAGGCGCAAATGGTTGCTGACATTGCAGCCCTGCACGGCCAGCAGAGCCGACTCGGCAAAGAACAAATGCTGTATTGCTTGTTCAAACATGTATCGGCCCAGCTGTTCCGCGACTTTGCCGTGCGCGCGGGTGAGCGTGTGGTCGTGCGTTCCAGCACGATGAAAGCAATGGAAGCGCTGGCCCTGCAGATCAGCGGCAAGCTCTTGGGCACTGCGCTGCGCAAAGGCGCCTCGCGCTGGGTTCCATTGGTGGGTGCCGTTGGCGTGGGGGCGTATGCGTACTACGACACCCTGCAGGTGGCAAAAAATGCGCACCATCTCTTTCACACTCAGGGGCCAACTGGCGGGTAGATTTATATCAAATTTGCCCTGAGCCATCAAAGCCACTGCGCAGACTGCTATTTATTTGATAGCAAATCAAATCCGGTCACAATAGCCCCCTTTTAGCCTGCCCCCGCTTTCGCTCTCATGGCCAAACTTTTCTTCCGCTACTCGGCCA
>JAIXVK010000358.1 GCA_027483085.1 Comamonadaceae bacterium
GGCACGCCGGGTGCTGTGGAGCACGCCGTGATCAGCGCGGCTACGGCGAGCACCAGTGGTCCGCGCAATACATTCAAAAACTTCATCACCATCCCTATCAAAAAACTGTTTGCTGTCAATGTCGCCTGGCTGTCACGCACACGTCAATCGCTCCAAACTTTGACCTACCATCTCCGCATGCAACATTCGCCCAAAGGAACATTCATGAAAACTTTATGGTTCGTCGGCCTGGTAGTCATCCTGCTGCCTGCGGTGGTTTTCTTCGCAGGACAGTTCGGCATGCTCAAAGGCAAAGCACCGGGTGACCTCGGCGTTCAAAACGGTCGCCTCAAGCCCCCCTCCAACACGCCGAATAGTGTCAGCAGCCAAGCCGGGCTATACCCCGAACACCCTCAGCGCGGGTACGCCGATATCCCTCCCCTGCACTACCAAGGCGACGGCGCGTCTGCGCTGCGCAAGCTAGCCGATATTGTCCGCGCTTTGCCAGCGACGACGGTAGTCACGGAGACCAGCGACTACCTGTACGCTCAGAGTACAACTCCAACGCTGAAGTTCACAGACGACGTTGAGTTTTGGTTGAACCCTGCAGAACAGGTCATCCATGTCCGCTCGGCAAGTCGTATCGGACGCAAGGACTTCGCAGTCAACCGGGCCCGTGTAGAAAGCATAAGGGCCCAGTTCGAGAAGAACTGAGCCCTTGAAGGCCTGCAACACTCAGGGGTTGCAGGCTTGGTAGGCATTTCAATCAGCCTGCCGTGGCCTCTTCAGGCTTGGACTTGCCTTCCTTTTTGGGGATAGGCTGGATATCCAAAGACACCTCATCCTTGTCGTCCAGGTCCACCGTCAGGCGACCACCGTCGACCAAGCGCCCGAACAACAATTCGTCGGCCAGTGCACGACGAATCGTGTCTTGGATCAAACGCTGCATGGGTCGGGCGCCCATCAAGGGGTCGAAGCCCTTCTTGCCCAGATGCTTGCGCAACTTGTCAGTGAAAGTCACTTCGACCTTCTTCTCAGCCAATTGGGTTTCCAGCTGCAGGAGGAACTTGTCAACCACCCGCAAGATCACCACCTCGTCCAAGGCCTTGAAGCCGACGATTGCATCCAGACGGTTACGGAACTCCGGCGTGAACAGACGCTTGATGTCGGTCATTTCATCACCGGCTTCCCGCGGATTGGTGAAACCGATCGTGGCCTTGTTCATCGTCTCGGCGCCGGCGTTAGTGGTCATGATGATGATCACGTTGCGGAAGTCGGCCTTGCGTCCGTTGTTGTCGGTCAAGGACCCGTGGTCCATCACCTGCAACAGCACATTGAAGATGTCCGGATGCGCTTTTTCGATCTCATCCAACAACAACACGGCATGGGGCTTCTTGGTGATCGCCTCGGTCAGCAACCCGCCCTGGTCAAAGCCCACATATCCCGGAGGCGCACCAATCATGCGGCTCACCGCATGGCGCTCCATGTACTCACTCATATCGAAGCGAATCAGGTCGATGCCCATGATGTAAGCCAGTTGCTTAGCTGCTTCGGTCTTGCCGACACCCGTCGGGCCGCTGAACAAGAAAGAGCCGATCGGCTTGTCACCCTTGCCCAAGCCTGAGCGAGCCATTTTGACCGCAGATGCGAGCACATCGAGCGCTTTGTCCTGGCCAAAGACCACGCTCTTGAGATCGCGCTCCAGCGTTTTCAACTTGCTGCGGTCATCGTTGGAGACGTTGGCCGGGGGAATGCGTGCGATCTTTGCCACGATTTCCTCCACCTCGGTCTTGCTGATGGTCTTTTTGCGTTTGCTAGGCGCCAAGATGCGCTGTGCAGCACCCGCCTCATCAATCACATCGATCGCCTTATCCGGCAGCTGCCGATCGTTGATGTACTTGGCACTCAACTCTGCTGCGGCCTGAAGTGCAGCCACCGCGTATTTGACGTTGTGGTGCTCTTCAAAGCGTGACTTCAATCCTTTCAGGATCTCAACCGTCTGGTCAATGGTGGGCTCTACCACGTCCACTTTTTGGAAGCGCCGTGACAGCGCAGCGTCTTTTTCAAAAATGCCGCGATATTCGGTAAATGTCGTAGCACCAATGCATTTCAGCTGGCCGGAGCTCAGGCTTGGCTTAAGCAAGTTTGACGCATCCAAGGTGCCCCCAGAGGCTGCACCTGCTCCGATGAGCGTGTGAATCTCGTCGATGAACAAAACGGCATTGGGCTTTTCCTTCAAGGACTTGAGAACCGCTTTCAAGCGCTGTTCAAAGTCTCCGCGGTACTTGGTACCAGCCAAGAGGGCGCCCATGTCGAGCGAATACACCACCGAGTCGGCCAGAATCTCGGGCACGTTATTCTGAGAAATGCGCCATGCCAATCCCTCCGCGATTGCGGTCTTGCCCACACCAGCTTCACCAACCAGCAAGGGATTGTTCTTGCGCCGGCGGCACAGGATTTGAATGACCCGCTCCACCTCGTAATCACGACCGATCAGCGGATCGATCTTGCCCTCTTTGGCCAACTGATTCAGGTTCTGCGTGTACTGCTCCAGCGGAGACGCTTTTTCGTTCTTCTCGCTCACGCCCTCTTCGCCATCCGAAGGCGCTTCATTCGATTTGGCAGCTTCGGGCGGGTCCGTTTTCTTGATGCCATGCGCGATGAAGTTCACCACATCCAAACGGGTCACGCCTTGCTGGTGGAGATAGTAGACCGCGTGAGAATCTTTTTCGCCAAAGATGGCTACCAGCACGTTGGCGCCGGTCACTTCTTTCTTGCCACTTCCTGTGCTCTGCACATGCATGATGGCGCGCTGGATCACACGCTGGAAACCTAGCGTCGGCTGCGTATCGACTTCATCAGACCCCGCCACTTGCGGCGTGTTGTCCTTGATAAAGTTGGTAAGAGATTTGCGCAGATCGTCGATGTTGGCGGCGCAAGCCCTGAGCACTTCTGCCGCACTGGGGTTGTCCAACAGAGCCAACAACAAGTGCTCTACGGTGATGAATTCATGGCGCTGCTGACGGGCTTCCACGAATGCCATGTGCAAGCTGACTTCCAATTCTTGGGCAATCATGTGAATTCCTTTTTCTGCCTTGGTGTTGATTAACTGTAATCCGATTTGATTGCTGAGTGACCGAAGTTTCAGCTTTCCCCTACAGATCTACGGGCTCACTGACACATTTCAATGGGTGACCTGCCTTGTGTGCTGCGTCTAGCACTTGGTCCACTTTGGTCGCGGCAATATCTTTGGGGTAAACGCCACACACTCCACGCCCATCCAAATGGATTTTGAGCATGATGGCTGTGGCAGCCTCTAGGTCTTTTCCAAAGAACTCCTGAATCACGACCACCACAAACTCCATCGGTGTGTAGTCGTCATTGAGCATGACGACTTGGTACATCGAAGGCGGTTGGAC
This sequence comes from Comamonadaceae bacterium, assembly GCA_027483085.1. Lineage (GTDB taxonomy): Bacteria > Pseudomonadota > Gammaproteobacteria > Burkholderiales > Burkholderiaceae_C > Allorhodoferax. The sequence goes on from JAIXVK010000358.1 coordinate 3,399, forward strand.
CTTCTGCGCCAGGCGTTCAAGGACGACAGTGCCGTCATCGCTGCCTGTAGGCGGTGGCTTGATTGCGGGTGGTTTGGGAGTATTTGTAGCCATGAAATGATTCTATCGGGAGGCACAAAGCCGCAAATGCAAAGATCAACTGGGGGGAGATGCCTGAATTTCAAGCACCACATAGAAAAAGCCGCACAAGCTTTCGCTTAGGTGCGGCTGATTAACTCAAAACAATGGTTTTCAAGGGCTACATGTTGTCGATCATGATCTGCCCAAAACGCGAGCAGCTGACCTGCTGGGCACCATCCATCAGTCGCGCAAAGTCGTAAGTGACCTTTTTACTCGCGATCGACTTTTCCAAAGAGCGGATGATCAGATCGGCAGCCTCTTTCCAGCCCATGTGACGCAACATCATTTCTGCGGACAAGATTTCTGAGCCGGGGTTGACGTAGTCTTTGCCGGCGTATTTGGGTGCCGTGCCATGGGTCGCTTCGAACATGGCAACCGTGTCCGACAGGTTTGCTCCAGGCGCTATGCCGATGCCGCCCACTTGGGCAGCCAAGGCATCAGAAATATAGTCCCCGTTCAAGTTCAAAGTGGCGATCACGCTGTACTCCATCGGGCGCAGGAGGATTTGCTGCAAAAACGCATCCGCAATGCTGTCTTTGATGATGATGTAGCGGCCCGTGTTGGGATTTTTGAACTTGCACCATGGCCCACCGTCGATCAGCTCGGCCCCGAACTCTGCCATTGCCAAGCTATAGGCCCAGTCACGGAAGCTGCCTTCCGTGAACTTCATGATGTTGCCCTTGTGCACGATGGTGACATTGGGCTTGTCATTGTCTATCGCGTACTGGATAGCTTTGCGCACCAAACGCTCAGTGCCTTCGCGCGAAACGGGCTTGATACCCAGACCGGAGGTCTCCGGGAACCGGATTTTCTGAATCCCAAAATCGTCACGCAGCACCTGGATCAGGCGCATCGCTTTTTCAGAGCCGGCTTCAAACTCAATGCCCGCATAAATGTCTTCAGAGTTCTCGCGGAAAACGACCATATTGGTCTTTTCCGGTTCCTTCAACGGGCTGGGAACGCCTTTGAAATACTGGATCGGCCGCAAACAAACATAGAGGTCCAACTCCTGCCGCAGCGCCACATTCAAAGAGCGAATACCGCCACCTACCGGCGTCGTGAGAGGGCCTTTGATGGATACCAGATAGTCGCGCACCACATCCAGAGTTTCTTGTGGCAACCAGACATCAGGGCCGTACACCCGGGTGGCTTTTTCACCTGCAAAAATTTCCATCCATTGGATTTTTCGGGCGCCGCCGTAGGCTTTCTCCACGGCTGCGTCAACGACCTTCAACATCACCGGCGTAATGTCTTGGCCAACGCCATCGCCTTCAATAAAAGGGATGATGGGCTGATCCGGAACATTCAATGATTTGTCCGGGTTGGCCGTGATTTTTTGGCCCTGCTGAGGTATTTGAATGTGCTGGTACATAGAAAAACAAAACTCCAATATCCAAAACGCACAACCGCAGAGTGTTGAAAAACTCCGGGCTCCGGCGCGGTATGCCTTGGAATCATTCTAGTTGTAAAGTCACAGGCTCCTTCTTGCGAAGCGGTGACAATGCGCCTCGCAACCCGTTATCCCGTAAAGCTGTCCGCATGACTTATTTCAAAACACTGTTTCTTTCTGTTGTGCTCTTGGGAGCACCCTTGGCACACGCTCAAGAAAGCGCCCAGATGGACTTACCCAGGATCAAGATGAGTGCTGGCATGCACCAAATCGAAGCGCAGGTAGCCCGCACCCCCGACCAGCGATCCATCGGCTTGATGTTCCGCAAGGAAATGCCGACCCATGAAGGCATGCTGTTTGTGTTTGAACAACCTTCCGGCTTGTGCTTTTGGATGAAAAACACACTCATCCCGCTGACTGCCGCCTTCATCAGCGACGATGGCACGGTTGTGAACCTTGCCGACATGAAACCACAAACGACCGACTCACACTGTGCGTTGCGCCCGGTTCGATACGTGCTGGAAATGAACCGGGGGTGGTTTGAAAAGCGAGGAATCAAGGCAGGCTCCAAGATCAGTGGAGCGCCTTTTGATTCGGCAAAATAAATCCACTTGCACCATGTAAAAAAGGTTGCCGGAATCTCCGGCAACCCTTTTTTATGAGTCACAGCCCAAAGGCTGCGGTGCGTCTTCAGACAGCAACAGATCCCAAGGCAGCGTTCAAAGTTGCACTCGGGCGCATGATGGCATCCAGCTTAGCGGTGTCTGGCAGGTAATACCCACCGATATCCACTGGCGCACCCTGCACTGCGGCGAGCTCGGCCACAATGGTTTGCTCTTTGGCAGCCAACTCTTTGGCCAATGGTGCAAACTGGGACGCCAATTGGGCGTCTTCTGTCTGGGCTGCAAGCGCCTCAGCCCAGTACAAAGACAGGTAGAACTGGCTGCCACGGTTGTCGAGCTGACCTGTTTTCGGAGATGGGTTCTTATTGTTATCCAACAATTTTCCGGTCGCCGCATCCAATGTCTTCGCCAACACCTTGGCCTTGGCATTGCCGGTCTTCAGGCCCAAGTCTTCCAACGACACTGCCAAAGCGAGGAACTCGCCCAACGAATCCCAACGCAAGTGGTTCTCTTCCACCAGCTGTTGAACGTGCTTCGGGGCAGAGCCGCCGGCACCGGTCTCGTACATGCCACCACCGGCCATCAAAGGCACGATGGACAACATCTTGGCAGAGGTGCCGAGTTCCATGATCGGGAACAAGTCCGTCAGGTAGTCGCGCAGAATGTTGCCCGTAGCGCTGATCGTGTCTTGACCGCGAATTACGCGCTCCAAGGTGTAGCGCATGGCGCGAACCTGGCTCATGATCTGAATATCCAAGCCAGTCGTGTCATGCTCGTGCAAGTACATTTTGACTTTGGTGATCAGCTGCGCTTCGTGGGGGCGATAGGCGTCGAGCCAAAACACAACAGGCATTCCGGAGTTGCGGGCGCGGTTAACCGCCAGCTTAACCCAATCGCGAATCGCGGCATCCTTGACCTGGCACATGCGCCAGATGTCACCCGCTTCCACGTTCTGGCTCAACAGCACTTCACCAGTAGCCAGATCAGTAATGTTCGCAACGCCGTCTTCGGAAATTTCGAAGGTCTTGTCGTGCGATCCGTATTCCTCGGCCTGCTGAGCCATCAAACCCACGTTGGGCACGGTGCCCATGGTCTTGGGGTCAAAGTTGCCGTGCCATTTGCAGAAGTTGATCATCTCCTGATAAATGCGGGCGAAAGTGGACTCAGGCATCACTGCCTTCACGTCTTTCAGACGGCCGTTGGCATCCCACATCTTGCCGCCGTTACGGATCATGGCGGGCATGGACGCGTCCACAATGATGTCGTTGGGGGAGTGGAAATTGGTGATCCCCTTGGCGGAATCCACCATGGCCAGCTCTGGGCGGTGCTCATGGCAGGCGTGCAGGTCACGCTTGATCTCGTCTTGTTTGGATTGGGGCAATGTCGCGATCTTGCCGTACAGATCAGCCATGCCGTTGTTCACGTTGACGCCCAATTCCTTGAACAAGGCACCGTGCTTTGCAAACGCGTCTTTGTAGAAAATCTTGACGCAGTGACCGAACACGATAGGGTGCGACACCTTCATCATGGTGGCCTTGACGTGCAGGGAGAACATCACGCCCGTTTTGCGAGCGTCTTCAATTTCCTTCTCGTAGAACTCCAGCAAGGCCTTTTTGCTCATGAACATGCTGTCGATCACTTCGCGGTCAAGCAAAGAAACCTTAGGCTTGAGCACCAGAGTCTGGCCGCTCTTGGTGATCAACTCCATCTTGACATCGCGCGCACGGTCCAATGTGATGGACTTTTCGCCATGGTAGAAGTCACCGGCATGCATGTGAGACACATGTGAGCGAGAGGCTTGGCTCCACTCGGCCATGCTGTGCGGATTCTTGCGAGCATATTCCTTCACCGCCTTGGGTGCACGACGATCCGAGTTACCTTCGCGCAAAACCGGGTTGACCGCGCTACCTGTGCACTTGGAGTAACGGACGCGAATCGCCTTCTCTTCGTCAGTTTTGGGAGTCTCGGGGTAGTCAGGGATCGCGTAGCCTTTGCTCTGCAGCTCTTTGATACAGGCAACCAGCTGGCCTACTGAGGCACTGATGTTGGGCAGCTTGATGATGTTGGCGTCCGCTTGAAGCGTCTTTTTACCCAGCTCAGCCAAGGTATTGGGGACCTTTTGGTCTTCTGTGAGGAAGTCAGAAAACTCGCCCAAAACACGCGCCGCCACCGAAATATCCGACTCCACTACGTTGATGCCTGCAGGCGCAGTGAATGTGCGGATCAAAGGCAGGAACGAAGCAGTGGCCAAACGGGGGGCTTCGTCGGTCAGTGTGTAAATAATCGTCGGTTGCTGGGTACTCATCGCTTATCTCCAAAAATGAGGTGTTGTTGACGCAGAACTGTTTCACGCACAGGCAGCGGTCTCCGGATAGTGCGTAATTGTGCTTTCAGTGGTCTGACCCGAAATGCATTTTTCGCAATGCATTACCGCAATATGAAATTTAAAACCACTTCAAGGAAATATTTTTATAGGTGCAGTGCAGCAAACGCATAAAAAAAGGCCCGGAGGTTGCCCGCCGAGCCTTTTTATTGCACCAAAACTCAGGCAAAGTTTGCTGTAGCGAAATCCCAGTTCACCAATTTATCGAGGAAGGTTTCCACGAACTTGGGGCGCATGTTGCGGTAGTCGATGTAGTACGCGTGCTCCCAGACGTCCACAGTCAACAAAGCCTTGTCAGCGGTTGTCAGAGGGGTACCTGCAGCGCCGGTGTTGACGATGTCGACAGAACCGTCAGCCTTCTTGACCAACCATGTCCATCCGGAACCAAAGTTGCCGACTGCCGACTTAACGAAGGCTTCCTTGAAGGCCGCGTAAGAACCCCATTTCGCATTGATGGCATCAGCCAAAGCACCAGTTGGCTCGCCGCCGCCTTGTGGCTTCATGCAGTTCCAGAAAAAGGTGTGGTTCCAGATTTGGGCTGCGTTGTTGTACACACCACCGCTGGATTTTTTGATGATTTCTTCGAGCGTCATGCTCTCGAACTCTGTGCCCTTTTGCAGGTTGTTCAGGTTCACCACATAAGCGTTGTGATGCTTGCCATGGTGAAACTCCAGAGTTTCCTGGGAGTATGCAGGGGCCAATGCATCAATGGCGTAGGGCAGCGCGGGCAGGGTATGTTCCATGAGATCCTCGTAGTGGGTGGGTTGTTAACAAAACTTATTGTAGAAACTAATTTTCGTGGACTGCGCGTACGGCCATATCAACCGTACCGTCTGCGAGGGTGGCCGTGATCACATCCCCGGGCCCGGCTTGTCGAACCGAGGTCACAGTGGCGCCTCGCGCATCCGCAAGCCAAGCGTAGCCCCGTTGCAGCACCAAAGTGGGGTCAAGCAGCCGAAGTCTCAGGGCGGATTGATCCAAGCGTTCATGCGCTTGCCGCCCCAAGGTGTGAACCCCATCCGAAAATTTAAGCGCCAATGCCTCGTGCTGGCGGCGAGCCTCCAGCAAGCGGGCTTGTTGAGCCACCTGGAGCTGGTGCGCCACTTGCTGCAGCCGAAGGGAGTGCCCGACCACCACCCCGGATGGGCGACCGGCTCTGGTGGCCACGCGGTCCAAGCGCTGCGCCTGGGTATCCAACTGACGCTGGACAGCGGCGCTCAGCCGATCTTGCATCAAATCGATGGCGGCCAAGCAGGTGGTAGTGGGTGTCGCTACCAATTCAGCAGCAGCGGTAGGCGTCGGAGCGCGAACATCCGCCACGAAATCAGCAATCGTGAAGTCAGTCTCATGCCCAACGCCAGACACCACTGGAATGGGCGACTCACTCAACGCAATGGCCAGTGCCTCGTCATTGAAGGCCCACAGGTCCTCCATAGAACCGCCGCCGCGCACCAACAAAATTACATCCAGAGAGGTGCCCGCGCCGTCTATGTCAGCGGAGCGGGCCAGCAAGGCTTGCAAAGCGCGGGTGAGCTCGGCCGGCGCATTGCCACCCTGTACCGAAGCAGGAGCCAGCACCACTGGAATATGCGGCACACGGCGGCGCAGCGCGGTGGCCACATCATGCAGCGCAGCCGCCCCCAAAGACGTAATCAGGCCGATTCCGCGGGGCATCAGGGGAAGCGCTCTTTTGCGCTCCTGCGCAAAGAGGCCGCGGGATTCAAGCCGGTTCTTGAGGCGAACAAACTCTTCAAATAGATTGCCCTGCCCTTGTTTGCGCATGCTCTCCACAATCAGCTGCAGATCTCCGCGCGGGCCATAAATATCTAGGCGCCCAGACACCTCTACCAACTCGCCGTCACGGGGAGCAAA
>JAIXVK010000625.1 GCA_027483085.1 Comamonadaceae bacterium
AGATGCTTGCAAAAACAACACCTGCTTGGGCACCAGCCCTTGGGCCATGAGTTGCTTGTTGCAGGCGTCCAGCACAGACCAGCACAGCATCGCCATGATGACTAGCAAAACCCCACGGGTATTGCCCTGCAGCGCTTGCCAGCGCCTAACCATTGTTTGAACCATAGTGTGTGACATCAGCCCACCGACGTCAGGTCGTGGCGGGCACCGTTTTCTTGAGGCTGTCGCGCAGAATTTCCATGCGCTCTTTCCAGGCGCGGCGCACATCGGGCGGCGTATTTTTCAACACCCGGAAGGAATGGGGGTCCGGCTGACCCTCGGCATCCAGCACATTGATTTCGAGCTCGCCGCCCAAAGAGGTCACCGTGGCACCCCGCAGCGTCGTGTGAGCCGTCTGCTTGCCGGAATGCAAGGTGATGCGGCCTGTCGCGTCGAGGTCAATAAACCACTCAATCCCGCCCTTGCCATCCAGACCCACTTCACTGGTGGTCCCGGTAAAGCCCGCCACACGCCGCCACTGGGCGATTTGCTCGTCGGGTGACATCGCGCTAACTTTGCCTTTGGCCTTGAGGGCCGCTTTGGCCGCAGCAGCCTCTTCGGCCTCGCGTTTAGCAGCTTCTTCCGCATCCTGGCGCGCTTGGCGCTGATGCTCCAAGCGCTCCACCCACAGCTGGATTTGCTTGGCAAAGGTGACGAATTCGTCGGCAACCTTGCTCCGCAAGGGCGCCAGGCGCAGCTCTGCATCTTCCTCGGTTGCCAGAAATGCCAGACTGTGCCAGCCGGAGGGCTCGGTGGCTTCCTGACCCGGCTTGGGATTGCTCAGGGTGCGCACCATGCGGGCGAGTTCGATGCGCAAGCCCAGCGCGTCAAAGGTCACATCCAGCGCGCCCTGTTTTTCCATCTCAGCCTGGCCTTCGCGTGCCTTCTGGTGGTAGGTGGCTTTGCGCGCCTTGACCCGTATCTTGCCTGCCCGGCGCAGCATGTCGACGCTGAACTCATGGGCCTCAAAGCGCTGGCCTCCGGGGATTTTGGTGACCGCGGTGCGCATCCAAAAGGCCTGTAACTCGGCATAGAGGTAAGCCGCGATCGACAGTACGAAGATCGCCCCCACACTCCACAAGATCCAATCCATTTGTCCACTCATGCAGCGATGTTAACGGGCCACGATGACACGGGGCCCGATCAGGCCTTGAGAAACTCAGCCTTGCCACCCAACCAGCGTGCCACATGCTTGGCCGCAAGATGGGGATAGGTGTCGAGCAGCATGGGCGCCTCGGCTTTGGCCCACTCCAGCAATTCCACATCGACCGAAAGATCCGCAAAGCGCAGCATGGCCTCGCCGCTCTGCCGGGCGCCCAAAAATTCACCGGGGCCGCGGATCTCCAAGTCACGGCGGGCGATCTCAAACCCGTCGTTGGTCTCGGCCATGGCCTTCAGCCGCTCCCTGGCTGCCTCGCCCAGCCGCGGCGCATCGCCGGTGGAGTACAGCAGCACACAGGCCGATGCCGCGGCACCGCGGCCCACCCGCCCGCGCAACTGGTGCAGCTGGCTGAGGCCGAAACGCTCGGCATGTTCAATCACCATCAGCGAGGCGTTGGGCACATCCACACCCACTTCAATGACCGTGGTGCTCACCAGCACCGACATCAGCCCCGCGGTGAAGGCGCCCATGACGGCCTTTTTGTCGTCCACATGCATGCGCGAGTGCAGCAGCCCGATCAGCACCGGCTGGCCGTCCGCGCGGGTGGCGCCTTGCAGAGCCTCCGCCAAGTCGGCATGGGTCTGGGTGGCATTGCTCAGGTCCAGCGCCTCGCTCTCTTCAATCAGCGGGCACACCCAGTACACCTGCCGGCCTTGACTGATCTGGGCGCGTATCCGCTCAATCACCTCATCGCGCCGCGCATCGTTCACCACCTTGGTGACGATGGGCGTGCGCCCCGGAGGCAGTTCGTCCAGCGTAGAAACATCAAGGTCTGCGTAGTAGCTCATTGCCAAAGTTCTTGGTATGGGCGTCGCAGTCATCATCAGCAAATGAGGTTCCATGTCCTCGTGGTGCAATTTGTTGCGCAGCGCCAGGCGTTGCGCCACCCCGAAGCGGTGTTGCTCGTCGATGATGGCCAGGGCCAAGTTCTTGAACTTCACCTTGTCCTGGATGATGGCGTGGGTGCCCACCACCAGCTGGGCTTCGCCACTCTCGATCAAGGCCAGCATGGCCCGGCGCTCTTTGGCCTTTTGGGTGCCGGTGAGCCAGGCGGTGGTGATGCCCAAGGGCTCCAGCCAGCCCAGCAGCTTGCGAAAGTGCTGCTCGGCCAAGATTTCGGTGGGCGCCATCAGGGCGCACTGCCAGCCCGCATCCATGCAGATCGCGGCAGCCAACGCTGCCACCACGGTCTTGCCGGCACCCACATCGCCCTGCAGCAAACGATGCATGGGAATGCGGCGCGCCATATCGCGGGCAATTTCTTCGCCCACGCGTTGTTGCGCATTCGTCAGGCCAAAGGGCAATGCCGCCAGCAGCCGGGCATGCAAGGTGCCGCCCTCCACCGCTTGGAGCTGCGGGGCCTTGAGCGCCGCCCGCTCGCGCCGGCTTTGCAGCTGGCTGAGTTGCTGGGCCAACAGCTCCTCGGCCTTGAGCCGTTGCCAAGCGGGGTGGCTGTGGTCCATCAGGGTGTCGATCGACACATCCGGCGTGGGGTGGTGCAAAAACTGTAGCGCGTCGCGCAGTGTCCACAAGGGCTGCTGGTGATTTTGATGCTGGCGGTGCTGCAGCCACTCCAAGTCCCCGGGCGCAAAGGTGTCGCTCAAATCAGCGCGCGCCAAGCCAGAGAGCACGGCTTTGCGCAGGTAGGCCTGGGGCAAACCCGCCACCGTGGGGTACACCGGTGTGAGCGCCGTCGGCAGATCGCCACCGGCGGCCTTGAAGCTGGGGTGCAACATGGTGCG
>JAIXVK010000669.1 GCA_027483085.1 Comamonadaceae bacterium
ACGTGTCCATCACTGTGAAGTTGATCAACCCCATCGCCATGGAAGAAGGCCTGCGTTTCGCTATTCGCGAAGGCGGTCGTACCGTGGGCGCCGGCGTGGTTGCCAAAATCATCGCGTAATTCGCACATTAAGGAATTACGATGGCCGCCAAACAAAAAATCCGCATCCGCCTGAAGGCGTTTGACTACAAGCTGATCGATCAATCGGCAGCTGAAATTGTTGACACTGCAAAGCGCACCGGCGCGATTGTCAAAGGCCCCGTGCCTTTGCCAACACGCATGAAGCGCTTCGACATCCTGCGTTCACCTCACGTGAACAAGGCTAGTCGTGACCAGTTCGAAATCCGCACGCACCAGCGTTTGATGGACATCGTGGATCCAACGGACAAAACCGTTGATGCACTGATGAAACTCGACCTGCCCGCAGGCGTGGACGTAGAAATCAAGCTGCAGTAATCGAATTGAGGCCCCGTTACTACGGGGCCTTTTTAGGCGAACGGCTGAGCACTTGCGCACTCCGCAAGTGCAGGCTATACTCGCTGGCTCTGCGTGGAGACGCGCGGGGTTTTATTAACAGTCTCCCAAGTAAAAAACATTGCAGCCAATTGAAGTTGCAATGGTTGGGAGTTACGGAGAAAACAATGAGTCTTAGCAATCACTTAGGGTTGCTGGGTCGCAAAGTTGGCATGATGCGTCTATTCACGGACGACGGGGACGCTGTTCCTGTGACCGTGGTGGATGTGTCTAACAACCGTGTGACACAGGTGAAAACCCAAGAGAACGACGGCTATGTAGCCTTGCAGGTTACATTTGGTGCACGCAAAGCTTCGCGTATTACCAAGCCCGTCGCAGGCCATTTGGCCAAAGCTGGCGTTGAAGCCGGCGAAATCATTCAAGAGTTCCGCGTTACTGCTGAATCTGCTGCAAAGTACGCAACTGGCGCCACCGTGCCAGTGACCGACATTTTTGCTGTGGGTCAAAAAGTGGATGTGCAGGGCACTTCGATTGGTAAAGGCTACGCCGGTACCATCAAGCGTCACAACATGTCCTCGCAGCGCGCATCCCACGGTAACAGCCGTTCGCACAATGTGCCCGGTTCTATCGGTATGGCTCAAGATCCTGGTCGCGTGTTTCCTGGTAAGCGCATGACTGGTCACCTGGGTGATGCCACCGTGACAACTCAAAACCTCGACGTGGTTCGTGTTGACGAAGCTCGCCAGCTGTTGTTGATCAAGGGTGCTATCCCTGGATCCAAGGGCGGTTTCGTGACCGTGCGTCCTGCAGTCAAAGCCAAAGCCTCTAAAGGAGCGAACTGATGCAAGTCGAACTCCTGAATGAACAAGGTCAGGCAACTTCCAAATACGACGCTCCTGAAGCAGTCTTTGGTCGTGACTACAACGAAGATCTGGTGCACCAAGTGGTCGTGGCCTTCCAGGCCAACGCTCGTCAAGGTACACGTGCACAAAAAGACCGTGAACAGGTCAAGCACAGCACCAAGAAGCCTTTCAAGCAAAAGGGAACCGGTCGCGCTCGCGCTGGTATGACTTCCTCGCCATTGTGGCGCGGCGGCGGTCGTATCTTCCCGAACATGCCTGATGAAAACTTCGGCCAGAAGATCAACAAGAAGATGTACCGCGCAGGTATGGCATCTATCTTGTCTCAGCTGGTTCGCGAAGGCCGTTTGGCCGTGGTGGATTCCCTGAAAGTGGAATCTCCCAAGACCAAGGCTTTGGCTGCGAAGTTCAAGGCAATGAATCTGGAATCCGTGTTGGTGATCGCTGATGAGGTTGATGAAAACCTGTATCTGGCATCCCGTAACCTGGTGAATGTTCTGGTGGTTGAGCCCCGTTATGCTGACCCCCTGTCTTTGGTTCACTACCGCAAGGTGTTGGTGACCAAGGCTGCCATGGACACACTCAAGGAGATGTTTGCATGAGCCACGGTCCCAATCTGACCAAATTCGACGAAGGTCGTTTGATGCAAGTGCTCGTCGCTCCCATCGTGTCCGAAAAGGCCACCATGGTTGCCGAAAAGAGCAATGCTGTGACTTTCAAGGTGCTGCAAGACGCTACCAAGTATGAAATCAAGGCCGCTGTGGAATTGATGTTCAAGGTCGAGGTAAAAGGCGTTTCTGTGGTGAACACCAAGGGCAAGACCAAGCGTTTCGGTAAGTCTGTTGGCCGTCGCGACAATGTTCGCAAAGCCTACGTGACACTGAAGCCAGGTCAAGAGCTGAACCTCGGCGGGGAGGCTGCGTAATCATGGCTGTCATTAAAATGAAACCAACTTCCCCAGGCCGTCGTGGCGTGGTGAAGATTTCGCGTGACCACCTGCACAAGGGTGCTCCCCACGCTGCTTTGTTGGAACCACAATTCCAACAAGCCGGTCGTAACAACAACGGCCACATCACCACCCGTCATAAGGGCGGTGGTCACAAGCATCACTACCGTGTGGTGGATTTCGTCCGTAACAAGGATGGCATCCCTGCGAAGGTTGAGCGCATTGAGTACGATCCAAACCGTTCCGCGCACATCGCTCTGGTGTGCTACGCAGACGGCGAGCGCAAGTACATCATTGCTCCTCGTGGCCTGGAAGTTGGCGCAACCATTCAAAACGGTTCCGAAGCTCCTATCCGCGTGGGCAACACATTGCCTATTCGCAACATTCCAGTGGGTTCCATCATCCACTGCGTAGAGTTGCAAGTTGGCAAGGGTGCTCAAATTATCCGTTCCGCTGGTACATCTGCTACTTTGCTGGCTCGCGAAGGCACCTACGCTCAAGTGCGTGTGCGTTCTGGCGAAGTCCGCAAGATCCACATCGACTGCCGCGCGACCATTGGTCAAGTAGCAAACGAAGAGCACAGCCTGCGCCAGTTGGGCAAGGCCGGTGTGAAGCGTTGGATGGGTATTCGCCCAACCGTTCGTGGCGTTGTGATGAACCCTGTTGACCACCCACACGGTGGTGGTGAAGGCAAGACCGGTGAAGGCCGTCATGCAGTCGATCCTTGGGGTAATCTGACCAAGGGCTACCGTACCCGTAACAACAAGCGCACGCAGGTCATGATCGTGTCGCGTCGCAAGAAGTAAGGGGTAGGTAAATGACTCGTTCACTGAAAAAAGGTCCATTCGTCGACCATCACCTGATTGCCAAGACCGAAAAGGCCGTGGCAAACAAGGACAAGAAGCCGATTAAGACTTGGTCCCGTCGCTCCATGATCCTGCCCGAGTTCATCGGCTTGACCATTGCTGTGCATAACGGCAAACAGCACGTGCCTGTCTATATCACCGATCAAATGGTTGGCCACAAGTTGGGTGAGTTCGCGCTCACACGTACTTTCAAGGGTCACCCTGCGGACAAAAAAGTCCAGAAGAAATAAGGAGGTGACCATGGAAACTCGTGCAACCCTTCGTGGCGTCCGTTTGTCTGTTGACAAAGGTCGTCTGGTCGCGGACCTGATCCGTGGCAAGAAAGTTGATCAAGCTCTGAACATCTTGCAATTCACACAGAAAAAAGCTGCTGTGATCATCAAGAAGGTTTTGGAGTCCGCAATTGCCAACGCCGAACACAATGACGGCGCTGACATCGACGAATTGAAGGTTAAAACCATCTACGTCGAGCAAGGTGCTTCGCTGCGTCGCTTCACCGCGCGCGCCAAGGGCCGTGGCAATCAAATCCGCAAACCCACGTGCCACGTGTACGTGACGGTTGGAAACTGAAAGAGGCCAGGAAGATATGGGACAAAAAATCCACCCAACCGGCTTTCGTTTGGCGATCAGCCGTAACTGGTCTTCTCGCTGGTACGCAAGCAACCGTGATTTCGCCGGCATGTTGTCGGAAGACATCAAGGTTCGCGAGTACCTGAAGGCCAAGCTGAAAAACGCTTCGGTTTCGCGCATTCTGATTGAGCGTCCTGCCAAGAACGCACGTATCACCATTTTCTCGGCTCGTCCGGGCGTAGTGATCGGCAAGAAGGGCGAAGACATCGAAAACTTGAAGCGTGACCTGGGCAAGCAATTGGGCGTGCCAGTGGCAGTGAACATCGAAGAAGTGCGCAAGCCCGAAATCGATGCGAAGCTGATCGCTGACAGCATCACCCAGCAGCTCGAAAAGCGCATCATGTTCCGTCGCGCCATGAAGCGCGCCATGCAAAACGCTATGCGTTTGGGCGCTTTGGGCATCAAGATCATGTCGTCCGGCCGTTTGAACGGTATCGAAATTGCACGTACTGAGTGGTACCGTGAAGGCCGCGTGCCTTTGCACACTCTGCGCGCAGACATCGATTACGGAACTTCTGAAGCTAAGACAACTTACGGCATCATTGGCGTGAAAGTTTGGGTCTACAAGGGTGACACCTTGGGCCGTAACGATCTGCCAGCAGCCGTTGAGCCCCGTGCTGAAGAAGAGCGTCGTCCTCGCGGCCCACGCCGTGATGACCGCGGTGCGCGTCCAGGCGCTGCACCTCGTGGCGCCCGTCGTCCGGTCGGCAGCAATGCCGCTCCCGCTGATGGCAGCGACAAGCCCGCTGAAGCACTTGGTGCTGACGCTAAAACCGCCGTTAAGCGCGTTCGCAAAGTCGCCGCGCCAGCTGCAGCAGCTGACGGTAAAGGAGAATAATCATGTTGCAACCCGCTCGCCGGAAATACCGCAAAGAGCAAAAGGGCCGTAACACTGGAGTCGCAACCCGCGGAAGCTCGGTTGCCTTTGGTGACTTCGGTCTGAAATGTACTGACCGCGGCCGTCTGACGGCTCGCCAGATTGAAGCTGCACGTCGTGCAATTTCCCGTCACGTGAAGCGTGGCGGCCGTATCTGGATCCGCGTGTTCCCTGACAAGCCGATCTCCCAGAAGCCTGCTGAAGTGCGTATGGGTAACGGTAAAGGTAACCCCGAGTACTACGTGGCTGAGATTCAGCCCGGCAAGATCGTGTTTGAGATCGTCGGCGTGCCCGAAGAACTCGCTCGCGAAGCTTTCCGTTTGGCTGCTGCAAAGCTGCCATTGCGTACGACATTTGTCAGCCGCATGATCGGCCAGTAATTCAGGAGAAATCGAAATGACGAAAGCTGCTGAACTGCGCCAAAAAGACGTTGCCGGCCTGAAAGACGAAGTCAAAGCTTTGCAAAAAGCCCACTTCGGTCTGCGTATGCAAAAGGCCACGCAACAAATCAACAACACCGCTTCGTTGCGCTCTGCGCGCCGCGATATTGCTCGCGCCAAGACTATTCTTGTGCAAAAGCAAAGCGCTGAAAAATCCGCCAAATAAGGAGCGATAAATGACGGAAGCTAAAAAATCCCTCAAGCGCACCTTGGTTGGCAAGGTGGTCAGCGACAAGCGTGCTAAGACTGTGACAGTGCTGATTGAGCGTCGTGTGAAGCACGAGCTCTACGGCAAGATCGTTGCGAAGACTAGCAAGTACCACGCCCATGACGAAAAGGGCGAGTACAAGTTGGGCGACGTGATCGAAATTACCGAAAGCAAGCCTATCTCCAAAACCAAGAACTGGGTTGCGACCCGTTTAGTAGAGAAGGCAGCTGCGGTTTAAGTCTTTACGACTTCATTCCTGCAGTTGAATAAGAAACGGCCCACAATGTGGGCCGTTTTCATTGGTATTAACACTTTGCATAAGGAGCAAATATGATTCAAGTCGGCGACGCACTTCCAGACACCACACTCATGGAGTACTCAGAGATCGAAGGCGAAGGTTGCAGCATCGGTCCTAACGCAGTGCCGGTCACGAAAGCCACTGCGGGCAAGACCATCGCCGTGTTCGCTCTGCCTGGTGCGTTTACCCCCACCTGCTCTGCCAAACATGTGCCCGGCTATGTGGAGCATGCAGAGGCCTTTAAGGCAGCTGGTGTCGATGAAATCTGGTGCGTGAGCGTGAATGACGCGTTTGTGATGGGCGCCTGGGCGCGCGATCAAAAAACCGGCACCAAAGTGCGTATGCTTGCCGACGGTGACGCTGCGTTCGCCAAAGCGACTGGCTTGACTCTGGATCTCACCGGTAAAGGTTTAGGCCTGCGTTCCAACCGATATTCGATGTTGGTCAAAGACGGCAAAGTCGCAACTTTGAACATTGAAGGCCCCGGTAAATTTGAGGTGAGCGACGCTGCCACTTTACTGGCTCAAGCCCAAGCGTAAGTTAGAACGCGGGTAGAACTAGAGTTCTGCCCGCAAATAATGGGCCCCTGCGATGGGGTTGAAGTAATACGGGGGCACTTCAACGAAGCCCAGCTCTCCGTACAAAGCGCGTGCGCTCTCCATATCGTTCAGGGTGTCTAGAAGCACGCAGTCATAACCCATGGTTCGGGCTGCGTCCAAAATCGCCTCTGCTAACAAGCGACCTAGCCCCAGCCTCCGGTAAGCGGGTCGGACAAACAGACGCTTCATTTCGGAGGCGTTGGGGTAGTCCACGTTATCCAGCGGGCGGAGTGCGCAACATCCGGCCCATGCGCCATCAATCTGAACCGCCAGCAGGCAACCACGTGGGGCCGCATATTCTCCCGGCAAGGTGCTAAGTTCCTGCTCAAAGTTCTGGAAGCACAAATCCACCCCAAGACTCTCCGCGTATTCGATAAACAGCCCGCGGATACCCTCTAGCGTGTCAGGAGTGTCGGCAATCAGAATGTGCGGTTGCATGGCGGCGTGGGGTAAGCGGGTCTAAGCGGTGGGCCACACGCGATCAACGTTGAATGTGGCTCCTTGTGAGCTGGCAATGTATCACCACAAGCTGTGGCACACGCTTGCCGACGTCATACACACCGCGCCTCACCGTGGCTGTGGTTCGCCCATTAAGACTCTTGCAAAAGCTTTTCGATCAGCTGGTGCAGCTCATCAAAGTCAGGTTGGCCTACGTAGCGTTTGACAATATCGCCCCGCTTGTTCACCAAATAGCTGGTGGGGGTCAAGGTCACCTCACCCCAAGAGCGGGCCAAAGCGCCGGTGTTGTCGATGGCCACATCGAAAGGAAGCTTGCGTGTCTGTGCAAAGTTCACAACGTAGCTCGGCGGGTCGTAGGCCATCGCAACTGCAACGGTACCGAATCCTTTGTCTTTGAACTTCTCGTAGGTCTGCACCATCTGGGGCATTTCTGCGACGCAAGTTGTGCAACTCGTAGCCCAAAAATTCACCAAGGTCACACGGCCCTTAAGGTCGCTGGTCTGCTTGCTGCTGCCGTCCAGCAAAACGAAAGTAGACGCCGGTGCGGCCTTTGTATCGGACACCAAAAAAGCACCACCAGCGACCAAGCAAGCCGCTACGATGGCACCCAATACCACTTGTTTTTTCATACGCAGGAAATCTCTCCATGGACCGTAGACAGTTTACGTCGCTCTCACTGCTCAGCGCGACCCTTTTCAGCACCATCACCCAGCGCGCACACGCCCTGAGTTTGGCCGACCTCAGCAACACGGATGCGAGCAAAGGGCTGAAAGTAGCGCTTGAGAAGGGCGCCTCGGCGGCTATTCTTCAACTCGGCGCAGTAGATGGATTCCTTGGCAACGAGAAAGTTCGCATCGCATTGCCGGGATATCTCGAAGACGCAGCCAAATTGATGCGTACATTCGGCCAAGGGGGCAAAGTCGATGAGCTGGTGACTTCCATGAATCGCGCGGCTGAAGCCGCGGTTCCGATGGCCAAAGATGTGTTGATGAAGACAGTGCAGGGCATGTCAGTGCAGGATGCCAAGGGCATACTCGCAGGCGGAGACACCGCCGTCAGCCAGTTCTTTGCCGAAAAAACCCGGGCACCCCTAGGTACCAAGTTTCTGCCTATCGTGACCCAAGCCACCTCCAAGGTGGGGCTCGCCGACAAATACAACCAAGTCGCAGGCCGTGCCTCCGAGTTGGGGCTCCTGAAGAAAGAGGATGCCAACATTCAGCAGTACGTCACCGGCAAGTCCTTGGACGGCCTGTACTACATGATTGGCGAGGAAGAGAAAAAAATCCGGCAAAACCCTGTTGCTTACGGCAGCAGCATTCTCAGCAAAGTATTCGGCACGCTTCGATGAGCCGTGTTCGCTGGGTCCGCTCTATTGCGGCCTTCGCCGTCATCGCGGCTGTCTCTGCGTGCAGCCCGACGATGAATTGGCGCAAAGCTCGGTTGGGCGCGGTGGCCTGCAATCTCCCCTGCAAGCCTGACAGCGCCACACGCAATCAGCAGATTGGCGATAAAACCCTGTCACTGGACATCATGGGCTGCGAGGCTGGGGACGCGTTATTCGCGATCAGCCAGGTCGCCGTGCCAGACGAGGCGGCGGCTCGCGATATCCAAAGTGCGTGGCAACAACGAGCCCTGCGTTCAATGCGCGCAGGAACGCCAGAGGCTGCTCCATGGACGTCGCCCTCCTGGAGTAAAGGCGCTATTTCCATTCAGGCAACCGGTGTCGATCCACAGGGAAAGCCTATACAGGCGCGCCTCAGCTGGTTCTTGCATGAACAACGCCTCTATCACCTCGCTGTGTACGCGCCAAAGGTTTCGCCTGAGTGGGCACTAACATTTCTGGAGGATATCTCTCTGTTATGAGTTCCATGTCACGCAACAAGTCGATCGCCGTATTTCTCGCGTTCGCCTTCGCTTACTTTTTATCAGCCCTGATCCGCGCCATCACAGCCACGATAGCGCCTACCTTGGTTGCAGAGTTTCAACTGCAATCCGCTGACCTTGGCTTGCTTGCTGGCGGGTATTTTCTGGGCTTCGCTGCCATGCAACTCCCTCTGGGCAAATGGCTGGACAGCCATGGCCCACGGAAGGTAGAGCTGTTTTTCTTGGCGGCAGCCTTGGCGGGATGCATCGCGTTTTCACAGGCCGACGGCTTTGTGGGCCTTTTGTTCGCGCGGATTCTCTGCGGTATTGGAGTCTGCGCTTGCCTCATGGCGGCCCTCACCGGATACCGTCGCTGGTTCGCCCCGGAACAACTGATGCGCGCCAACTCGTGGATGTTGATGGTGGGTGCATTTGGCATGGTCGCTTCCACCTTGCCGGTTCAGTGGCTCTTGCCGGTGATAGGTTGGCGCGGCATCTTTTTGGTGTTGGCGGCCCTGATGCTGATCAGCATGGTCTTGATCGCTTGGCAGGTCCCCGCGTGGGAGGCGCCCTCAACTGCTGCCGGCGCCAACGCACAGGCGCAGGGCTATGCCGAGGTGTGGCGCAACCCGTATTTCAGGGCTCTGGCCCCGCTGGGCTTCGTCAATTATGGCGGCCTCGTGGCCATGCAGACCCTGTGGGCGGGACCCTGGATGACCAAGGTAGCCGGTTACACACCGGCCCAAGCTGCCAGTGGTTTGTTTTGGTTGAATGTGGCCATGCTGCTTGCGTATTGGCTTTGGGGAATGGCCAACCCATGGCTTGCTCGCAACGGACATACCGCTGAAAAGATGATCCGCCGTTGGGTGCCGGTCAGTTTTGTGATGCTTGCTATATTAATCATAGCGGGTCCTGCTCTATCGGTGGGCGCTGCAGTCGTATTTGCCTTGTATTGTGTGGCTTCCACGGTCGCAGCACTTGCTCAGCCGGCGGTGGGCATGGCGTTCCCCGCCGGGCTTGCCGGGCGGGCCCTGTCGGCCTATAACCTGGTGATCTTTGCGGGCGTGTTTGCGGTGCAGTGGGGCCTTGGCCTGTTGCTGGATGTCCTGAAGGCACAGGGCCTGCCTGAAGTGCAGGCTTTTCAAGTGGCGTTTGCAGCTTTTGGTGGGGCCGGTGTGCTGGCTTATCTGGTGGCGTGCCGGGCAAAGACGCCATAATCAATGCCCAACTCTGACTTCGTATGAACACCGGCATCCTTATCATCGCCCACGCTCCCCTTGCCAGTGCATTGCGAGCCTGTGTGCTGCATGTGTACCCGGACGCGGGAGACGGCATCAGCGCGCTGGATGTTCCCGCCAACGAAAACCCCGACGTGACCCGCGCGGCGGCCCAAGCGCTGCTTCGCCAATTGGGTGCGCCACAGGCGCTGGTGCTGACCGACGTGTTCGGCGCCACCCCCTGCAACGTGGCCCAAAAAGTGGTGGATGGTCATCAGTCCAAGCTGGTGGTGGGTGTCAACCTGCCCATGCTGCTGCGCACCGTCAATTACCGGCATGAGCCGCTGGACGTTTTGGTCACCCGAGCGCTCGCCGGTGGCACCCAGAGCATCATGCAAGTCGCGGTCACCGCACCGCAAAACCAACATCGGAAAACCCATGATCAGCACCAACACGACCATAGTCAATAAACTGGGTCTCCACGCACGGGCCTCGGCCAAGTTCACCAAATTGGCGGGCAGCTTCCCTTGCGAGGTCTGGATGTCCCGCGGTGAGCGCCGAGTCAATGCCAAAAGCATCATGGGCGTGATGATGCTGGCAGCCGGCATCGGCTCCGAGATCACCCTCGAGACCAGCGGCGACCGTGAGCAAGAAGCCATGGACGCCTTGTTGGCCCTGATCAACGACAAGTTCGGAGAAGGCGAATGAACCCGCTGCCCCTGACCCTGCGGAGCCTGCAGACATGACATTTTCGGTCCACGGCCTCGCGGTTTCCCGGGGCATTGCCATCGGGCGCGCGGTCTTGGTCGCGTCAAGCCGGGTGGACGTCGCGCACTACTTCATCAAATCGGATGAGGTGGAGTCCGAAATCGCCCGGGTGCGGGCAGGCCGCGATGCGGTAGTTGAAGAAATCTACCGCCTCCAAACCAGCATCAGCCGCATGGGGCCCAAAGAGGCGCCCACCGAACTGGCCGCCTTGTTGGATGTGCATTTGATGCTGCTGCAAGACGAAGAGCTGGTCGGCGGCGTCAAACACTGGATCACCGACCGCCTGTACAACGCCGAGTGGGCCTTAACCACCCAGCTTGAAATCATTGCCCGCCATTTCGATGAAATGGAAGACGCCTATCTGCGCGAGCGCAAGGCCGACATGGAGCAGATTTGCGAACGGGTGCTCCGCGCAATGAAGGGCGGTCAGTCGCCGGTACTGCCCGCTCAGCGGCCGGGCCGCAAAGGCGCACAACAGGATTTGTTGCTGGACGACACCGTGGATGTGCCCCTGGTGCTCATCGCCCATGACTTGTCGCCAGCCGACATGTTGCAGTTCAAGCAAAGCGTGTTTGCGGGCTTCATCACCGATGTGGGCGGCAAGACCTCGCACACCGCCATCGTGGCGCGCAGCATGGACATCCCCGCGGTGGTGGGCGCGCGCACCTGCAGCCAATTGGTGCGGCAGGATGACTGGGTGATCATCGATGGCGACGCCGGTGTGGTCATCGTGGACCCATCGCCCATCATCCTCGCGGAATACGGCTTCAAACAGCGACAGGGTGAACTCGAACGTGGCCGCTTGCAGCGCCTGCTGCACACCCCTGCCGTGACCATGGATGACGAAAAAATCCAGTTGCTGGCCAACATCGAAATGCCGGAAGATGCCCAGGCCGCACTCAAGGCAGGCGCTTTGGGCGTCGGGCTGTTTCGCAGCGAGTTTCTGTTTATGGGGCGCCATGGCCAGTTGCCGGACGAAGAAGAACAGTACCGGGCTTACAAAAAGGCGGTCGAAGGGATGGAGGGCTTGCCTGTCACCATCCGCACCGTGGATGTGGGTGCTGACAAGCCGCTGGATGAGTCAGTGCATGACGACGCCCACCTCAACCCCGCGCTGGGCTTGCGGGCGATCCGCTGGAGCCTGGCCGAGCCCGCTATGTTTTTGACGCAGCTGCGCGCGATTTTGCGGGCGGCCGCGCATGGCAAAGTCCGCCTGCTTATTCCAATGCTGGCCCATGCGAGCGAAATCCGCCAAACCCTGGCCCACATTGAGCGGGCCCGTGCCCAGCTTGACCGCCGGAGTGATGTGTATGGCCCGGTGCAGTTGGCCGCGATGATCGAAATTCCTGCGGCCGCTTTGAGCCTGCCTTTGTTTTTGAAGTATTTCGACTTTTTGTCGATCGGTACCAACGACTTGATCCAGTACACCTTGGCCATCGACCGCGCGGACGAATCGGTGGCCCACCTCTACGACCCGCTGCACCCCGCAGTGCTGCGGCTGGTCGCGGACACGATTGCTGAATGCCGTGCACAGGGCAAAGACGTGAGTGTGTGCGGTGAAATGGCGGGTGATGTGACCCTGACGCGCTTGCTGCTCGGCTTGGGACTGCGCAGCTTCTCCATGCACCCCGCGCAGATTCTGGCGGTCAAGCAAGAGATTCTGCGCTCCGACACCACCAAGCTGGCCCTTTGGGCCCAGCGGGTGCGTACCGCGGAAGACCCGGCCTTGGAGCTGGCGGGCGGATATGTTTGAGGTAAATGCCGGTTTGCTATTGTTTTAATAGCTAACGGCGCACTTTCCGCGAGGGCTAGAGCATGTTTTTGTTGAGAGGCTTAAGCCTTGGCGCGTGAGCCCAACACGGCAGCTCCCACGATCATGGCAGCGGCCAATGCCACACTGGCGCTAGGCCATTCGCCCCGTATCCAGAGCAGGCCGAGGGTCGACAGCAGCGGCGTCAGAAATGACAACACGCCGATGGTGCGTGCATCTCCGCGTTTGAGCGCCGCATCCCACAGGTAAAACGCACCACCCAAGGGCCCCAAACCGAGTGCTGCCAGCAACTGCCAATCGTGGGCCGTCAGCGTGACGGATGGTTCTAAGAGCACGTGGCACAAGAGCGACAGCAGCCCGGACACCAGACCGAACAAGCCGATCGCCGCATTCGGGAAAGGCGGTACCCGCCGGGTCATCAGCGAATAGCTGGCCCACACAAAGGCAGAGGCCATGGCCGGCAGATAGCCCCAGGCCCAACCGCCCATGCCGCTGCCCGCATCGCGGCCCCCCAAAATGGCCAGCGCCGCGCCGGCAAAGCCGAGCAATGCGGCCGCCACGTGCAGGGCACCCAGCCGCATGCCGGGCAGAAACAGCGGGGCCATCAGCACAATGCCCAGCGGCCACAAGTAGTTCACCAAATTGGCTTGCACCGGCGGCGCATGGCGCAGGGCGATAAAGAGCAGGAAGTGGAACCCGAACAGCCCATAAACCCCCAGTGCCAACGTAGTGGCGGGCACCTTCCACGCACTCACCCGGCCGCGTGACAGCACTAGGCCGATCACACTGCCGATGACCAAGCCCACCCCTGTGAGCAGAAAGGGCGGCACATGGCCCAAGGAGACGCCCAAAGGGGCCAGACTGCCCCAGAGGGCGATAGCGGCTAAAGCAAGAAGGGATGCATTCATGCCCGCAAGCTTAGCTGTACCGGCATGCGCCAGACCGCGGTGGACTTTCGCGCAACTATGGTCTTAATGCAGACGCTGCAGACGCTGCTGACGCAGTGCTGTGCTGAGTGCTGATGCAGATCGGTATCCGCATTGCGGTGCAATCAAGTCCCACGCCCAACCCTCTGCCCGCAAAGTCAGTGCACGCTGCAAGCGCAGCATGCGGACCCATTGCATCGGCCGCAGGCGCGTCTCTTGCTGGCAGCGCACCGCAAATTGGGTTGGGCTCAGGAATACATGGGCGGCCAAATCGGCCACGGTCAAGGGGTGATGCATTTGGGATTCACACCATTGTGTAAAGCGCTGCCAATCAATCTGCCGGCGTTGGCGGTGCGATGGGCCTGCGGGCGATGCAGAGGGCAACCAGCAGTTCAGCAACAGCAGCGGCCCGCAGTGCTGGGCCAGGCTGTCATTGGTGTCCAGCGCCGCGTGCAGGTAATGGGCGAGGGCCTGGGCGGTATTTGGATGTGCCGGCGACGGACCCGCCCGTGTCCATTCCGGGGCGGAGGTGTCCAGCACAAGGCAGCGGGCATGTCCTTGGGCCTCGAAGTCGTGCCGCTCGCCTGGCGCAATCACGCAGCCGAGGCCTGCCAGCACCCTCTGACCGCGACCCTCTACCTCCAACTCCAGCGCACCTTCCAAACCGAGCAGTACTTGGAAGTGGTCATGCGCATGGCTCCCGTGTGAGGGGCCATACTGCCGAACCGACAATTGCCCAAGTGCGCCAGTCATGGGATGGGTCAGGCAAGGCGCTGGTCGGTGGAAGGGCGCTTCCAGAGGTTGATCCCACCGTCCACCGCGTGGCTGTCGATGGCAGTCAGCTCTTCTGCACTGAAGGTGGGATTGCTCATCGCACCCACCAAGTCCACGATCTGCTCGGGCTTGCTGGCACCAATCAGCGCGGAGGTGACGCGTGCATCGCGCAACACCCAGGCAGTGGCCATTTGTGCCAGGCTCTGACCGCGGGCTTGGGCGATCTCGTTGAGGGCGCGCACATGTTTGAGGTTTTGCTCGCTCAGGTGGTCCTGCTTGAAAGAGCCACCGCCCGGGCGGTTGATGCGCGCGTCTGCAGGCACGCCGTTGAGGTACTTGTTGGTCAGCAGGCCCTGTGCCAGCGCGCTGAAGGCGATGCAGCCCATGCCGGTTTCGTCCAGCGCGTCCAGCAGGTCTTCTTCGATCCAGCGGTTCATCAGGCTGTACGAGGGTTGGTGGATCAGCATGGGCACGCCCATGCTCTTCAAGATGGCTGCAGCTTCGCGGGTTTTGGTACCGGAGTAGCTGCTGATGCCGGCATACAGCGCCTTGCCCTGCTGCACGGCGGTGGCCAGCGCGCCCATGGTTTCTTCTAGCGGAGTGTCAGGGTCAAAACGGTGGCTGTAGAAAATGTCCACGTAGTCCAAGTCCATGCGCTTCAAGCTCTGGTCCAGGCTGGCCAGCACGTATTTGCGCGA
>JAIXVK010000183.1 GCA_027483085.1 Comamonadaceae bacterium
ATGCCGGAGCCGATCAAGCGACTCCAAAGAGGGGCAAGAAAGCCTGAGAACGTAGTGCGATGCGTTGCGACGGTGCTGGCGCCTTGCGCTTGCAACTCATAGTCGAATTGCATCATTCCCAAGGGCAATTTGCATTCCATGCGCACGCTTTTGCCCTGAACTACTTCGACAAACCGCAGTGCAGACTTGGGTCCACTGTGAGGCGATACATCGCCGACCGCACCCGAAACCAATGGGCCAGCCAGGCTCGCCGCTTTTAAATCAGGGTCCCAAACGGGCCAGCCCGCGACATTGGCATAAAGGGCAAACACAGTGGTTGCCGGGGCATTGATGGTGATGCTGGCTTCGAATTGCATGGCTCTGGCGCTTTCTTTGTTGAGGGTGGAGGGTTGGGGCAGTGCGTTGTTCATCGTATCTGGCGTTAATGAAATGGTCGAATTCACACGGGTGCGTACGCCACTTGGCGCACTTCCAGCGCGCCAAACTGCGCGGCGGGACATTTGGCCGCCCAGCCTGTGGCCTCTGGTTCACCGGGAACGTCGATCAGGTAGTAGCCGCCGATTTGTGTGTCGCCTTTCAGGGCGAAGCCTTCTTCGGTTTTGATCCGGCCTTTTTCGGCAAACACCCGCTGGGCGGATTCTGGTGGAGCAAGCTGGCCAGCGGCGATCAGCACGCCAGCTTGGATCAGTTGCTGGTTGTAAGCCATCATGGCTTGCATCATTTGTTGCATGGCCGAATCGGGTACATCGGTCAGGGCGGCGGGTTGCATTTGGCACAAAAGGAGGTATTTCATGGTCAGTTTCTTTCAAAAAATCAGCCCGAAATTGAGCATGGGTGAACTCTAAAAGTCGCCAAAGTGTTGTGCAACTGACCTAATGCTTCATAAATACCAAACAAAAACTTTGCAATATGACCTTGGTGGTTGAGAATTCGGCGCATGCAAAGTCTTCGAGGCATTCTTAACTTCACCCGTACCGCCGAGCTTGGCAGCTTTGCCAAAGCGGCTAAGGATCTTGGTATTTCCGCGGTGGCAGTCAGCCAAAATATCAGCCGATTGGAAGCTGCCCTGGGGGTGCGCCTGCTCGCGCGGAGCACCCGCGCCTTACAGCTCACACCGGAAGGCCAAGCTTTTCTGGAGCAGTGCCGCCTTCCACTCGCGCAGCTCGATGCGGCCTGTAAAGAAGTCGCCAGCGATGCGCGCAGTGCCAGCGGCAAGTTGCGCGCAACCGTGATTTCGCCGGTCGCTTATCTGTATCTGATCCCGCTCTTGCCCAAGTTTCTGCAGCGCTATCCGGGCATCACGCTGGAGCTGGAGTTGAGCGAAGACAGCAGCCCCTTGATCAACAAGCGTTTTGATGTCGGCATTCGGGTGGGCGCGCTGGACGATGCAGCATTTGTGGCGCGGCCGCTCGGGCCGCTGCGGTTACTTTTGTGCGCATCGCCTGCGTATTTGGCGCAAGCGGGTCTACCGCAGAGCTTGGAGGATTTGGAAAAGCATCAGGCGCTGCTGATGCAGATCACCGGGCGGGAGCAGACCACGCCCTTTATCGTTCAAACCCGTGGCGGCGACGCCGGTGCAGGAGCACGCAGCATGCGGTTTCTACAGTTGCCGGGTCACTTTATTTGCAATGATTTTCGAAGTCTGGCGCAGGCCTGTAGCGGTGGCTTGGGAATTGCCCAACTGCCCCAGCCACTGGCGCTACCCATGCTGCGCAACGGACAGCTCAAAGTGCTTTTGCCCGATAGCGTGGCTGAGAACATTCAACTCTTCATTCACTACCCCACTCGCAAACAACTGCCTGCGCGGGTGCGTGCTTTTGTTGACTTCGTGATTGAGCATTTCGCTGGACACCCGGATTTGACGGCTGATACCTCCGGATTTATTGCCTAGCTCCACCGTGCCGATAAAGCATGGAAACAGACGATTGCCCAAGTAGATATTGCGCGAGCAGCTCCTAAATTGATAGTGAACTGCTCGCCTTGGGCGGCTTACGCAGCCGCCTTCACCTTCAAGCGCCATGCATGCAACAGCGGCTCGGTGTAACCGCTTGGCTGCGCCAATCCCTTGAACACCAGCTCGGTCGCTGCCTGGTAGGCTGCGCCCTTGAAGTTGCCCACCATGGGGGTGTAGAGCTTGTCGCCGGCGTTTTGCTTGTCCACTTTGGCGGCCATGCGCTGGAATGTTTCTTCCACCTGAGCCTTGGTCACCACACCGTGGTGCAACCAGTTGGCCATGTGCTGGCTGCTGATGCGCAGGGTGGCGCGGTCTTCCATGAGGCCAATGTCGTTGATGTCGGGCACCTTGGAGCAGCCCACGCCCTGGTCCACCCAGCGCACCACGTAGCCCAGAATGCCTTGGGCGTTGTTGTCCAGTTCGGCTTGTTTCTCGGCGTCTGTCCAGTTCGGGGTGGCAGTTACCGGGATCTGCAGCAGGTTGTCGAGGATGCCGGGGCGGGCTTTCTCGTAGTTTGTCTTTTCCAGTTCCTTCTGCACGTCGCTCACCAGCAGCTGGTGGTAGTGCAGGGCGTGCAGGGTGGCGCCGGTGGGGCTGGGTACCCAGGCGGTGTTGGCACCGGCTTTGGGGTGGCCGATCTTCTGCTCCATCATGGCCTTCATCAGGTCGGGCATAGCCCACATGCCCTTGCCGATTTGCGCCTTGCCGCGCAGGCCGGATGACAAGCCTACCAGCACGTTGTTCTTCTCGTAGGCAGCAATCCAGGCGCTGCTCTTCATGTCTGCCTTGCGGATCATGGGGCCGGCTTGCATGGCGGTGTGCATCTCGTCGCCGGTGCGGTCTAGGAAGCCTGTGTTGATGAAGGCCACGCGGCTTTGGGC
>JAIXVK010000280.1 GCA_027483085.1 Comamonadaceae bacterium
ATTCATCAAATTGGTGAGCACCTGCCCCAAGGGGCCGGGGTAGCTGTTGAGCTCGACATCGTGCGGGATATCGGTGGTCACCTTGTGCGGTGACTTGCGGATGGTGGGCCCCAGCGTCAACAAGATTTCTGCCACCGTGTGCTGCAACTCAAAATTGCGCCGGTTCAGGCTGGTCTGGTCCACCGCCACTTGCTTGAAGCTGGCCACCAGCTCTGCCGCATGTTGCAAGCCGCGCATCAAGATGCCGGCGCCTTGCTGGGTGTTGGCCACGAACTCGTCCAGCCGGCTGCGGGTCAAACCTTTGCTCATGCTTTGCGCAAAATTGTCAGCATGGTCTTGCAGGGTGCTGGCTACGGTGAGGCTGTTGCCGATCGGGGTGTTCAGCTCGTGAGCAATGCCGGCCACCAAAGAGCCCAAGGCCGACATTTTTTCAGCGCGCACCAGCTCGGACTGGGCGGCGCGCAGTTGCCCCAAAGCATCGGTCAGCTCCTGGGTGCGCTCCTGGACACGGTGCTCCAGGGTGGCGTTGAGTTGGAGAATGTTTTCGTCGTAGCGGTGCTGCTCGGTGATGTCGTCAAACGCCATGATCAGTACTTGCTGCCCCTCCAGCCACACCACCCGGCCGGACAGGTCGCAATAGATCTCGGCCCCATGCAAGCCGCGGCTCATCCACGCCTGAAAGTTGGACAGTTCGCCGGTAGCTCGCAGCGTTTCCAGCGCGCGTTTACGCACTTCCAGGTCTTTCCAGATCCCCATCCGCTTGCCATTGGTGCCAATGACGCTGGCGCGGTCCATGCCGAACACACGGCCCCACGCGGAGTTGACATCGAGGGTCTGTACCTCGTCGCCCATGCTTGAGACCGACATGGCTACTGGCGAGGCATCAAAAATCGCGGCAAATTTGGCCTGGCTGTCGCGCAGCGCCTGCTCGGTGCGGGCCCGCTCTTCGAGCTCGCGCTGCAGGGCCAGTGTTTTTTGCTCGCGCTCGCCGAGTAGTGCGCCGAGGTCGATGCGCATGGTGTCGAGCGCGTTGGAGAGCTGGCCCATTTCGTCATTTTTGGGGCTGGCTACCGACTCGGACAAATCCCCGCGGGCCAGGCGCAGGGCACTTTCCCGCAGGCGCAGCATGGGTTGCACGATGCGGCTGCTGAACAAGGGCCAAATAAAGGCAAACGCCAGCGCGACCTGCAGCAGCAAGGCGCCGGAGAAGCGCATCAACTCATCACGCGCCTCAGCCTGCACCTGCAGGGTGGACATGGTGACGCTCAAGTTGCCGACCCGGGCGCCGTTGTAGGTGATTTCGCGCTCTTCTTGCCGCTGGTTGTCAATATCGCCCGAGGCGTCGCCGCGTTTGACGAAGGGCTCGCCGAACTCGTCGGTCACGACGACGCTCACCACGTCGGGGTTGCGCATCACGGCTTCGACCAGCTCGATCGCCACACCCCGGTCCAGATTCCACACCGCCACGGCCATGCCGCGCGACAGCACGTCGGCATATTGCTTGAGGGGGGCTTCGACCCGCAGTGCGACCTCGGTCTCCAGCTTGCTGGTGACCTGAAAGCCGGCGAAGAACAGGGCTGGCAACAGAATGCCGGCAGCCACCCCGAGCATCAGCGTTTGGCGCAGCGAAAAACTCGGGAACTTCACGCGGAACGGGCCTTTCCGAAGGTTGTACAAAAGTGCTGACGCAGTATGGCCGCGGGTAGGGTACGGGTCAAGCGCACAAAGCGCAGGTGCAACAACCGTGCCTGTTTGCCCTGCCTGTTATAACCCAGCGCAAGTACCCCAGCCCTCGCAAGCCGGCCCCACGGCCCGCCCCGCGCGAGGAACTATTGCCCGCCCTTGTGGCTCTGACCAGCAGATGAACGACTCCTCTTTTTACGCCCGCGTGCGCCGCCTGCCTGCCGCTCTCTTTTTTATAGCTGCTTGCGCACTGTTTTCGGGGGCTCATGCCCAATTGGGGCCTGCAACCAGCCCCACGCTGGGCGGACCGGCTGCGAGCGCAGCCGCGGGAGCCACGGTGCGCACCGAACAGGTGAGCGCCGAGCTGTTGGTGCATGCGCCCGACGGGCTCACGCCCGGCAGCACCCTGTGGCTGGGCTTGCGGCTGCAACACCAGCCGCATTGGCACACCTATTGGAAAAACCCCGGCGACTCCGGCCTGCCCACGCTGCTGCAGTGGACGCTGCCGCCCGGCATGAGTGCCGGCGAGATTGCCTGGCCGGCCCCGCAAAAGATCGCCATCGGCACCCTGGCCAACCTGGGTTACGAGGGCGAAGTGCTGCTGCCGGTGCCTGTGCAGGTGAGCCGCGACTTCAAGGCCACCGGATTAACCCCGGGCGCCGAAGTGCAGCTGGCGGCCAGCTGGCTGGTGTGCCGCGAAGAGTGCATTCCTCAGGAAGGCCGTTTCAGTGTGCGGATACCGGCCCAAGGCTCCACCGCACTGCACGCCGGGCTCTTCAAGGCGGCGTGGGCCGCTGCGCCGCAGCCCTTCACCGGCAAGTTTGAAGTGACCGCTGAGCCCGAAGGCCTGCGCCTGCAGGCGAGCGGCCTGCCCGCTGCATGGGTGGGCCGGGCCCTCCAGGCACTGCCCGAAACCGCCGAGTTGCTCGACACCCCGGCCCTGCCCTCCAACACCGACCGCTTGCACCAAGGCACACTCCAGCTCCGCCAGCAAGGCTGGGATGGCACCACCTGGCGGGCCTGGCTGCCTTACGCCGCCCAACGCAACACCTCGCCCACGCGCTTGGCGTGGGTGCTGAGCGCCGGTGGCACAGAGAGCCTGCGCGCCGAGGTGCCTGTGAGCGGCACTTGGCCGCCGGTGGCCGCCATGGCAACCGTCTCGCCAGCCCTGCAAGCCGCGCTGGACAGCAATGCGCGCGGCAACGCCCCACCGCCCGCCGCGCAAAGCGGCTGGGCCTGGATGCTGATGGGCGCCCTGCTGGGCGGGCTGATTTTGAATTTGATGCCCTGCGTCTTCCCGGTGCTGGCACTTAAGGTGCTGGGCTTTGCCGGCCAAAGCGCCCAGCCCCGTGGCCAGCAACGCGCCCAAGGGCTGGCCTACACCGCCGGAGTGGTGCTGTCGTTCATGGCGCTGGGTGGCTTGCTGCTGGCGCTGCGCGCCGGGGGCGAGCAGCTGGGTTGGGGATTTCAGCTGCAGTCCCCCGCGGTGATTGTGGGGCTGGCCTTGTTGTTCACCCTGCTGGCGATGAACCTGGCCGGTTGGCTGCACATCGGCAACGTGGTACCCGACCGCCTGGCCGGGCTGCAACTGCGGCACCCGGTGGCCGAGGCATTTTTGTCGGGGGTGCTGGCGGTGGCGATTGCCTCGCCGTGCACCGCGCCGTTCATGGGCGCGTCGCTGGGCTATGCCATTACTTTGCCGGGCGCGCAGTCTTTGGTGTTGTTTGCGGCACTCGGCTTGGGCATGGCCCTGCCCTACCTGCTGGCGAGCTGGTGGCCCGCGGTGGGCCGGATGCTGCCGCGCCCCGGTGCCTGGATGGAGACTTTCAAGCATTTCCTGGCCTTCCCGATGGCGGCTACCGTGGTGTGGCTGGTGTGGGTGTTGGGTCACCTGGCCGGTGTGGATGGTGCTGCCAGCTTGCTGCTGCTGCTCTTGAGCGTGGGCCTTGGGGTCTGGGCGCTGCGGCAAACCGGCCGCGCCAAAGTGGCATTTACTATCATTTCTATAGCTGCTTGCGCACTGTCTATCAGCGCCACATGGCAATTTGGCTTGAAAACTGCGGAGGAGCCTACCGCACGCACCACCGGTGCCACACCGGCAGGTGCCACCTGGCAGCCATGGTCTGATGCCGCGGTGCAAGCCGCGCTGCAGCAAGGCAAGCCGGTGTTTGTGGATTTCACGGCCGCTTGGTGCATCACCTGCCAGGTGAACAAGAAAACTACCTTGGGCCAAGCCGAGGTGGAGGCCGCCTTTGCCGCCAAACAAGTCAC
>JAIXVK010000383.1 GCA_027483085.1 Comamonadaceae bacterium
GTGCCTGCCGCCATCCACGTGTCGCCTGAAGCGGCTGCCGGTGGCCCTCTGGCCAAGGTGCGCGATGGCGACATCATCCGCCTGGACGCCAACGCCGAAACCCTGCAAGTGCTGGTGAGTGAGGCCGAATGGGCCGCACGCCCCTTGGACACCATGCCCGAAGCCCTGCGCGCTGCCAACGGCATCGGCATGGGCCGCGAACTGTTTGCCAACTTCCGCCGCAATGCACTGGCCGCCGAAGAAGGCGCCTGCACCTGGTTCTGAACCCACCCCCAATAACGTCGATCTGGAACATTTCAATGTCTAACGCTCCCACCTTTACCGCCCTGCAAGTCATGCAGGACGCGCCCGTCATTCCCGTCATCGTGCTGAACGATGTGGCCCACGCGGTGCCTATGGCCCGCGCCCTGGTGGCCGGCGGCGTGCGCATGCTGGAAGTGACCCTGCGCACCCCCCAGGCCTTGGCCTGCATGGAAGCCATTGCCCGCGACGTGCCCGAAGCCGTGGTCGGTGCCGGCACTGTGCGCAGCAAGGCAGATGCGCAAGCCGCCGCCAACGCGGGCGCTCGCTTTGCCGTGAGCCCCGGTTACACCAGCGCCGTGGGCCAGGCCTGCCGTGACTTGGGCCTATCCTTGTTGCCCGGTGTAGCCACCGGCAGCGAAATCATGATGGCGCAAGAAGATGGCTTCACCCAGCTCAAATTTTTCCCTGCCATGCAAGCCGGCGGCCCCGCCATGCTGAAGGCTTGGAGTGGCCCGTTTTTTGATGTGAAGTTCTGCCCCACCGGTGGCGTCACCCTGCAAAACGCGCCTGAGTTTTTGGCGCTGCCCAACGTGGTGTGCGTAGGCGGCTCGTGGATCGTGCCGGCCGACGCCATGGCCAAGGGCGAGTGGGACAAGATCACCCAGCTGGCCAAAGACACGCAGGCACTGCGCAAGTAAGGCGCAAGACGGTTTATAAGCAAAAGGGCGCTCTAGCGCCCTTTTTTATTGCGGAAGTAGCTATGAAATTTGTAGCGTTTATGTTTGCCAGCTACGAAATTGCCAAGACCGCTGCAATGAACTGCCTTACGTTACCGCAAGCCCGCGCCCGCTTCTTGCGGTGTCTTCTGGATCAGTTCGATCTTGTAGCCGTCCGGATCGGTCACAAAGGCAATTACCGTGCTGCCGCCCTTGACCGGGCCGGCCTCGCGGGTCACGTTGCCGCCAGCAGCCTTGATCTTCTCAACTGCTGCGTAGGCGTCCGGCACGCCCAAGGCGATGTGGCCGTAGGCGGTGCCCAGCTCGTAGCTTTCCACGCCCCAGTTGTAGGTGAGTTCGATCTCGGCTTGCGCGGGGTTGCCGCCTTCAAAGCCGAGGAAGGCGAGGCTGTACTTGTACTCGGGGTTTTCTGAGGTGCGCAGTACTTGCATGCCTAGCACGTGGGTGTAGAAATCGATGGAGCGTTGAAGGTTGCCAACGCGCAGCATGGTGTGGAGGAATTGCATGCGCCAAATTGTGCACGAGGGCCTTTGCCCTGTCTGTGCATGGTGAATAATCCGGCCAACTTTCAAAGGCCCACCATGAGCATCTTCACCCAAGTCATTCTGTATACCGACACCGACGGTTTTGCCAAGTTCCGTGAGGTAACGATTCCTTTGAACGAGGGCAATCCGCAGTCCATGCTCTCGGAGGTGTTTGCGTCGGGCGGTTACCAGTTGCGCACCAGCCCGGTGGGCTTTCGCAGCCAGTTCCATTGCTCTGGGCACACGCAGTGGTGCTTTATTCTGCAAGGGCAGATGGAGATCGGCGTGCACGGCAGTTCGCGCGTGTTCGGGCCCGGCCAGCACTTTTATTCGGCAGATTTGCTGCCCGAAGGCGCCACGTTTGACCCCGCCATCCACGGCCACTGGAGCCGCCAGGTGGGTGACCAGCCTTTGGTCACCCTGTTTGTGCGGGGCTAAACCGCAGCAGCGCGCGCCGCTGCGCCTTGCAACGCACCCGACAAGATGCGCTGCACGCCGGGCTTGCCCGCTTTGACAGCTTGAATTAAGCCCGCGGCCACGTCCTCAGCTTGCACGGGCAGGTAATTTGCAGGAATGAGTGGCTTGAATAGTTTGCTCACCATCAGGCCGATGCGCTCGCCGGAGCGCTCGGGTTGGTTCAGTGGGCCGCGGTCGCCCACCAATAGGGAAGGGCGAACGATGCTGACACTGGCGTAGCCCAGCTGTGCAATCGCGTCTTCGACTTCGCCTTTGACACGGTTGTAAAACACGCCGGATTCGGCGTCTGCGCCCATGGCGCTGACTACTCCTAATTTCGTAGCGCCCCGCGCACGTCCTGCCTGGGCTATAGCCATAACAGCGTCATAGTCCACCGCACGGAACGCGGCTTGGCTGCCGGCCACCTTGATGGTGGTACCCAGACAAATAAAAACATCGTCGATCTGCGGCAGCTCAGGGAGCGCCGCAAAGTCGACGATGTGTTGGGTCAGCTTAGGGTGGGTCAAGGGCTGCGTGCGCCGCCCCAGACTGTGTACCGCGCTGGTGTGTTTATCGGCTAGAAGAGCCGCCAGGACCGCGCGGCCCACGAGGCCCGTTGCCCCCGCGACCACCGCCACCCGGGCGTCCACCGCCGCCGAAGCCGCCTCCGCCACCACCACCGTATCCGCCGCCATTTCCACCTCCACTGCGACCACCGCCGCCAAAGCCACCGCCACCACCGCGGCGGGCGCCACGGCCAGCCATCATATCGACGCTGGTGCGCATGGGGTCAGGTTGGGCAGTAGAAGGGCGCGGTGCGCGACCTTCGTGGGTGAAGCCTGCGGGCGGCTGGAACTCAGCGCTGCCGCCATCACGGCGTGGGCCGCGGTTTTGCGCTGGGCGTGGACCCTGTGCGCGTGGTTGCTGGAAGTCGCCGCCACGATCGGGGCCACGGCCACCGCCGCCATTGCCGCCACCGTTACCGCGTGGGGCTTGGCCACCACGGCCGCCGCCATTGCCACCGGCGCCTGGGCCGCTGGCTGCACGACCGCCGCCTTGTGCGGCTTTGTTGTCACGCACGCGTTGCAACATTTCGGTGCGGGCGGCCTTGGCGGCTGCCTGCATGACGTCACGGCTTGGAGGCTTGCCTGCGCCGCCCCAGATGGTCTGGCGACCCATGGCAATCGGCTCGCCCTTCTCGCCTGGCTCGGGGCCGAAGCCTTCGATAACCTTGACTTCAATCTTCTGCTTGGTGAAGCGCTCGATGTCCTGCATGAAGCCTTCTTCGTCCAGGCACACCAGGTTCACTGCGGCGCCATCGGCACCTGCGCGGCCCGTGCGGCCGATGCGGTGCACATAGTCTTCGCTCACGTTCGGGATTTCGTAGTTCACCACGTGCGGCAGGTCGTCAATGTCGATACCGCGGGCAGCAATGTCGGTGGCCACCAGAGCGCGCACATCGCCGCTCTTGAAGCCTGACAGTGCCTGGGTACGGGCTGCCTGGCTCTTGTTGCCGTGCAGCGCCATGGCCGTGATGCCGTTCTTCTCCAGAAACTCGGCCACGTTGTTGGCACCGAACTTGGTGCGGGTGAACACCAGCACCTGGCTCCAGTTTTGCTCGTTGATGATGTGGGCGAGCAGGGCCTTTTTCTTGCCGCGGCCCACGGGGTGGATCACCTGGGTGATGCGCTGCACCGTGGTGTTGCGCGGTGTGACTTGGACGCTTTGCGGGTTTTTGAGCAGGCCGTTGGCCAGCTCGCGGATTTCGTCGCTGAAGGTCGCAGAGAACAGCAGGCTTTGCTTTTCTTTGGGCACCAAAGCCAGCACTTTTTTCACGTCATGGATGAAGCCCATGTCCAACATGCGGTCGGCTTCGTCCAGCACCAGCATTTGCACTTGGCCCAAGTCCAGCATGCCTTGTTGGGCCAGGTCCAGCAGACGGCCGGGGGTGGCCACCAGAATGTCCACGCCTTTTTTGACCTTGGAGATTTGCGGGTTCATGCCCACGCCGCCGAATACCACGGTGGAGCTGAGTTGCAGGTACTTGCCGTACTGACGCACGGACTCTTCTACTTGGGCGGCGAGTTCGCGGGTAGGGGTCAGCACCAAGGCGCGGATGCCGGTACCGCCGAATTTGTTCTCCGCGCTGCGGCTCATCGAGAGGCGGTGCAGCAGGGGCAGGGTGAAGGCAGCGGTCTTGCCGGTACCGGTCTGGGCGCCGCCCAGTAGGTCGTGGCCTTCGAGCACCAGGGGAATGGCCTGCGCCTGGATGGCGGTGGGCGTTTCGTAACCTTGCTCGCGCACGGCCTTCACGATGGCAGGTGCCAGCTTCAATTCTTCAAAGTTCATTGGATAGATGCGTCCGTCCGGGACGCTTGGGAATCAGCCGTTCTGCGGACACTCGGTGCGCAGTCAGTCAAAGGCAGATGGATTCAAAAGTGGGATGCCCTGTCACGTAGCGATCCCCAGCAAGTTGCTGATATTGCAGGCAACTGAATAGCTGCAATGGCCCATATTGTCGCACGGCTTGGCATGGTGTCGGTTTGTTGACACGGAAACAGGCGCACGGTGTAGGCGCGGGTAACAATCTGTCAATACACTGGCGAAGCCCATTCGTGGCGTTGAGAATACGGTCACCATGAAGAAATACTTGTTGCGGCGCCTGGGAGTTGCCCACGAAATCGGCAACACCAAGCCCACGCTGTCTGCTTGTATCGATGCAGTGTTGGAGCAGTGCGACCCGCTGTTGGACGATGTGCTCGAAGGCCTGAAGTCCATGCTCAAAGTGGGCGGGGGCAAAACCCTGCATGCCAAGCTGCATCCCGTCCGGCAGGTTACCGTGGAGCGACTGTTGGCCCGTTCTGCGGAGTTGAAAGCGGTGTTTCGTGTGGAGTTGCGCAGCGCGGTGTACGGGGGCGGCTCTTTCCGCAAGCCCAGCATCAGCCCTGTGCGATTTGACGATTTCCAGTTTCTGGAAGAAGAGCAGATCGATGCCAACATTGAGTTGGCGGTCAATGAGCAGGAAGTCACCCGGTCTGTGGAGGCGGTTCTGCCGAATCTGAACGCCTTGATCAGCAATTTGATGGGCTGGTCCAGCGTGCAGGCCCATTTGAACCCACTCAAACCGGAAGCTTTCGTCCACGCCTTGCGCGAGGCGTTTGTCCAAGTGGTGCCCGAGGATGAGGCGCGCTTGTCTGTCATGGCGCCTGCTGCCGGTTTGTTGGGTAGCGCGCTGGACCAGATGTACCGCGAGTTGATCGAGTGGCTGAAATCTCAGGGCGTAGAGCCCGTGCCGATGTATGGCCCCACGACCCATCCTTTCGGCCTGACCTCCAGCGCCCCGGCGTCCTCCGTGTCACGCAGCTTGCTCACGCTGGATAAATTGCGTCGTTTGCTCTCTGGTGAGCTCGATCCGCGGCCGGCAGCTGCCGGGAATGCAGATTTCACCCACACCGTGCCCGCGTCTTTCTTGGCCCTGGAGGATATGAAGCTGGTCGAGCCGATGCTCAAGCGCCTCTCGGAGCGCGCAGTCGTGGCCGATGCGGGCGCCGGGCAGCCACGGCCTCGCGCCAGGGCGTCAGCGCGGGAGGCGCTGCAAGGCAAGGCTTTGGGCGAGGAGTTGGGTCAGGAAGTCGTGCGCCTGATGCTTGAAAATTTGATGCAAGACCGCCGCCTGTTGCCCGGTGTGCGGCAATTGGTGCTGAGTATGGAGCCCTTGCTGCAGCGGATGTCTCAGCAAGACTCCCGCTTTTTTGCCGACCGCAAGCACCCTGCGCGCGTTTTTCTGGACCGCATGACGCACCGGAGTCTGGCGTTCCAGAGCGAAGAGGCCCCGGGCTACGCGCGTTTCCGGCAAAACATGGAAAACGCCATCTCCGCGCTTTTGGGGAGCGAGGGAAGTGCCGCTACTTTTGAGCGAGTGTTGCAAAAGTTGGACGAAGCGTGGGGGCAGGAAGACCATCTGCACAAGCAGGCTGCCGCCGAGGCTGCGCGTGGCCTCATGCACGTGGAGCAGCGGAACATGCTGGCCCAGCGCCTGGCCCAGGAGTTTGTGCAGCGTATGACCTTTAAAAATGCACCGGACATCGTGGTGGCATTTTTGAGGGGGCCGTGGGCGCAGGTGGTGGCCGAGTACCAGTTGCGGAGTGCCGGTGGGTCGGACGATGCAGAAGGCTATCTCGCACTGGTGGATGACCTGATTTGGAGTGTGCAGCCCCGCTTGGTACGTAAAAACAGGGCGCGCCTGGTCGAACTGGTGCCGCTGATGCTGGTGAAAATCCGGCAAGGGCTGGCTTTGGTGGATCACCCCGAAGACCGGATCCCACCGTTTTTTGATGCCCTGATCGATATCCATGAGCAGGCCTTTGACAACGCCAAATACGTGACCCACCGGGACGCACAGAATACATCGCACGCGGATGGCCCACAGGCTATTGCCGGCCTAGAGACACCTGAAGACGATCCCTGGCTCGCCGAGATGGAGGCTGAAGACTCCGGCTTTTTCAACGGCCAGCAGGTGTCCCGCAAGGGCACGGCAGAGCCATCCGAAGTGGCAGACCAGGCGCTACACGATGCCTGGAGTGCAGAGAGCCTGCGCACCGGGTCTTGGGTCGATATGGCCTTGGGTAGCGAATGGGTGCGTGCCCAGCTGTCGTGGGCGAGCCCGCACCGGACCCTGTTCATGTTTTTGTCGGCCAGCGGCATGACGCATTCCATGTCGCGCAGCACCATGGACCGCCTGCGGGGGCTGGGCTTGATCCGGCTGGTGTCTGATGGCCATGTCATGGACAACGCCCTCGATGCCGTGGCCCGAGAGGCCCTGCGAAACGATGTAAAAAACGCGTTTGAAACCCCATCAGACCGCAACCCTTGATCGCTTGGTTGCCGCGCAGTCGATAATATGGCTTTACCGCTGAATAACCAGAATCGCAATGGCCCAATACGTTTTCTCCATGAACCGCGTCGGCAAGATCGTGCCCCCCAAGCGGCACATTCTTAAAGACATCTCCCTTTCCTTCTTCCCCGGTGCCAAGATCGGTGTCTTGGGTACCAACGGTTCCGGCAA
>JAIXVK010000151.1 GCA_027483085.1 Comamonadaceae bacterium
CCGAAAGCTTCTGGCACAGCGCTGACTTTGAATCCGGCATGACGACCCTGGGCAACCCGGTCGACAACCCGTTTGTCCAATTGGCGCGCTCCGGGCAAGAGGCCACCGCCCACCACCGCCACACCCAAACCCAATTGCATGACGCCCTGGACATCAGCGACTGGATCAGCCGCGCCCTGCGCAACAGCATTGATGACAGCACCGCGCGCTTCCAGAGCGGCTTGGCCGTGTTGGCGTCGGTCGGGTCTACCGCGCCTTTCGTGGGATTGTTTGGCACCGTTTGGGGCATCTACCACGCACTTATGGGCATTGGCGCATCAGGCCAAGCCACTATCGACAAGGTCGCCGGTCCGATCGGCGAGGCGTTGATCATGACCGCCTTGGGCTTGGCTGTGGCCATCCCGGCAGTGCTGGGCTACAACGCGCTGGTGCGTGGCAACAAGTCCATCCTGACCAAGCTCAACCGTTTCGCCCACGATTTGCACGCCTACTTTGTGACAGGCGCACGGGTCACCCACGTCCAAAGCGGTGACAGCAAAGTCGTCGCCATGAAAAAAGCCTGATCCGCCGGAGGAGACCCCATGTCATTTGGAATGCAAGACGCTGGCTCAGACAGCGACGCCGAGGTCATGAACGAGATCAACATGACACCGCTGGTCGATGTGATGTTGGTGCTGCTCATCATCTTCATCATTACCGTGCCGGTGATGAAACACGCGGTCAATGTAGAGCTGCCAACCGCCACCAGCCAGCCGGAACAAGTCAAGCCGGAAACACTGCAGCTGAGTGTGGACGCGCAAGGCGCTTATTTTCTGAACCAATCGCTGGTTGCCAGCGATGCCCTGAGCGGGGTACTGCAAGCCGAGGCCGCCAAGGATCCGCAGCCGGAATTGCATATCCGCGGGGACAAAGCCGTGCGCTATGAATTCGTGGCACAAGCCATGGCGTCCGCCCAACAGGCGGGGCTGCGCAAAATCGGGTTCATCTCCGAGCCGACACGCTGAGCGCAACGCATATCGACTTGACGTATGGAATCCCCTCAGTCACTACCCGGCACGCTTGCCCCCATGCCCAACCCGCTGGGGTCCGGGGAGCGGCGCAACGCTTCCAAGCCGGTCGATAGCGCCGGCAACCGGGTTGTCAAGGCGAGCACGCTCCTCGGCGAGCGCCAGAGTGTGGACATTGAATACAACGGCCAGCGCTACCGCCTGCAAACCACGAAGGCAGGCAAACTGATCCTGACCAAATAGCAGTATCACCATAAAAAAAGCGGGTAGCGCACATAGAACGTGCGCTACCCGCTATATTTTTAATAGCAATCAGTCTGCTTACAGACCAATAGCAGCAATACCGGCTTTGGCGATCTGGGCGTCTTCGTTCGACTTCACGCCGCTCACACCCACCGCGCCCAAACATTGGCCATCCTTCATGATCGGCACGCCGCCTTCGAGCAGGGCATCGAGGTTGGGCGCGCTCAAAAAGGACACGCGGCCGCCGTTGATCATGTCTTCATACACTTTGCTCTCGCGGCGTCCCAAAGCGGCGGTGCGCGCTTTTCCGGGTGCAATGTGGGAAGAGATGGGCGCTGCGCCATCCAGGCGCTGGAACGACAACAAATGACCGCCATCGTCCACGATGGCAATACTCACGGCCCAGCTGTGTTTCGCAGCTTCTGCCTGAGCGGCGGCGGCGATGGCGGTGACGTCGGCAAATTCGAGAACGGCTTTGGTTTTCATAAGGTGTGCAGGTGATAAGGGTGAAAACCCTGAGCATAACCAAACGCGGAGTCCTTTTACCCCGCTTGCACGCAGATCACCCCTACCCGAATTGACAAGAATAAGCATACAAACCGTGGGGGTGGCAGCACGAAGGCCTAGAATGTTTGCACTGCTTGCTGTAACCGTGCATGTGCGCGACTCAGGCAGTCAACAACTGGAGTTACACCATGACCGATCGCACTACTACCTTTGGCCAGAGCCTGGGCTATGGCGCATCAACCGCGCAACGCAACAAGGTGCTGCGCAACACATACTGGCTGCTCT
The DNA here is from genome assembly GCA_027483085.1 of Comamonadaceae bacterium. Classification (GTDB taxonomy): domain Bacteria; phylum Pseudomonadota; class Gammaproteobacteria; order Burkholderiales; family Burkholderiaceae_C; genus Allorhodoferax. The sequence goes on from JAIXVK010000151.1 coordinate 2,043, forward strand.
CACTGAGCATGGTTCCCACGGTGGTGGGCGCTTGGGTGGGCGTGGCGATGAACCTGGGCCCTGTTTTTAGCGGCTTCCTTGGCTTCATTCTGTTTATGGCAGTCGCTTTCGGCTTCATTTTCGCGATTGAAAAGACCAAGAATTCTGCCGCTGGCGTCCCGGTGCTGCTGGGCTTTACTTTCTTCATGGGGCTGATGATGTCTCCCCTGATCCAGCGCACCTTGGGCTTTAGCAATGGCCCTCAGCTCATCATGACGGCATTTGCCGGCACCGCGGGTGTGTTCTTCGCCATGGCCGGCTTGGCCACCGTGATCAAGCGCGACCTGAGCGGTATGGGCAAGTGGTTGTTTGTCGGCACCATCGTGTTGATCGTGGGTGGCTTGGTAAACGCTTTCGTGGGCTCTACGGCCGGCATGATGGCCTTGTCCATGGCTGCCATCGGCATCTTCAGCTTCTGGATGCTGTACGACGTGAAGCGCATCGTGGACGGTGGCGAAACCAACTACATCACCGCGACCCTGAGCCTGTATCTGAACATTGTGAACGTGTTCCAGAACCTGCTCGCGTTGTTGGGCATTTTCGGCGGCGAGCGCGACTAAGCGAGGTGGCTGCCTCAAATGGCAGCACGCGCTCAACAAAAAAGGCCCTGAGGGGCCTTTTTTGTTGTCAATATCAACACCGGAATGCCGATAACACCAGTAGCACTTCATCCGCCCTATGACACTACGCCCTCTTCTGTTGCTACTCCCCTTGCTGCTCTCAGGTTGCGATCTGCAATCGATTAAGGCAGCAATGGCCGACCCGAAGATCGCCCAACGCGAGGCGGAGGCCAAAGCCATCGGCAGCGCCTGCCGGCACGGGCTGCGCAGTATTGAAGACTGCTACTCGCTTAACGAGAAAGCATCCAAATCCGCCATTTTCAACGGCTGGAAAGAGATGGATCTCTATATGCGGGAGAACAAAATTGAAGGGGTTGCGCCCCAAGGCTTGAAACCTCCTCCACCTCCGCCACCACCACAGCCAGCAGAGGCCGTGATCACGGAAGAAGAGGAAGATCCTAAAGCTAAGCCCAAGGCCAAACCCAAAGGTTAGTGCTTAGCGCCAAGGGCTCAGTCTTTCCGCTCAAACACCGCAATGCTCTCCACGTGCGCCGTGTGGGGGAACATGTTCACCACGCCAGCCTTGGAGCAGGTGTAACCGGCCTCATTGACCAGCACTCCAGCGTCCCGGGCCAAAGTGGCAGGCGCGCAGCTCACATACACAATGCGCTTGGGCGGTGTCCAGCCCTTGCGCAGCTCGGGCTGCTGGCACAGCGCTGCCAAGGCTTGCACCAGCGCATAGGCACCCTCGCGCGGGGGGTCAATCAGCCACTTGTCGGCAGAGCCATCCGCAATCAACAGCTCAGGCGTCATTTCAAACAGGTTGCGCGCTACAAATTCAGTAGCTGCTAGCGGAGATTCTGCGGGCGCTGCAGCCGCTTTTCGCCTGGAATTAAAGACCAGGTTTTCACGCGAACGGGCCACCAGGGCTTCCGCCCCTTCAATGCCCAACACTTCGCGCGCTTGGGTAGCCAGTGGCAAAGTGAAATTGCCCAAGCCGCAGAACCAATCAATCACGCGTTCAGTCTTCTCTACCTGCAAAAGACCCAGCGCCCTTGAGACCAGCACGCGGTTGATGTGCGGGTTGACCTGCGTGAAATCGGTCGGGCGGAACGGCATGGTGATGCCAAAGTCAGGCAAGCTGTAAGCCAACTCTCCGGTCTCATGGCCTGGCAACTCGTCAAGGCGGTGAATGGTTTCAGGGCCCTTGGGCTGCAACCACCATTGCAAACCCGCTTGGGTCGCTGCAAAGGCCCGCAGGCGGCCTTTGTCAGCCTCCGACAGGGGCTCCATATGACGCAAGACCAACGCAATAACGCCCGCCTGATTGTCTTGTTGGTCGCTGATGTCGCCCATGGCGAGCTCAAGTTGCGGAATGGTTTCCACGGCGTCCATGGATTCGATCAGCTGGCGCAGAGGCATCAGCATCGCGCTGACCCTGGGAGCCAGCACGTGGCAGACCTTCATATCCGCCACATAGCGGCTCTTGCGCTCATGGAAGCCGATTAGCACCGCACCCTTTTTCCGAACAAATCGCACGGACAAACGACCACGGTAGCGGTAGCCCCACGAGGGCCCCTCGATAGGCCGCACCACATTGTCCGGCTTGAGTTTGCCGATGTGATGCAGGTTGTCTTCCAGTACACGTTGCTTCACGGCCACTTGGGCCCCTACGTGCAAGTGCTGCATCTTGCAGCCGCCACAGGCGCCTTCATGCAGACCAAAGTGCGGGCAAGCAGGCTGCACCCGCTGGGAAGACTCGATGTGGATCTCGGTCAGAGTGCCCTTTTCGAAACTGGCTTTGCTGCGGTGCATCTGAGCACTCACCACTTCAAAGGGGAGCGCCCCTTCAATAAACACCACTTTGCCGTCAGGCCGGTGGGCGACCCCCTGGGCTTCGAGGTCTAGAGATTTCACTGCCAGCCAGCCATCAGGCAGCTGCGGCTTTGGAGCTGTGTCGTTGTTGTGTTCGTCAGTCATCCCTGAATTGTCTCAGGTCCGACCGCATC
>JAIXVK010000623.1 GCA_027483085.1 Comamonadaceae bacterium
ACGACCATAGCGACTTGGTACCACTCCTTCCCATCCCGAACAGGACAGTGAAACGAGTCAGCGCCGATGATAGTGCGGATCCCCGTGTGAAAGTAGGTCATCGTCAGGCTATTACAGCCGAAAAAGCCTCACCAGTTCTGGTGGGGCTTTTTTTTGTCTGGCGTTTTTGGCGTTTTAACTAGGTCCATCTAGGCTTCTGAGCCAGGTCTCTTCTCGCTCCTGGATTATTTTGAGAAACAAATCAGTTCGGCCTTTCAGTTGAGCTAATTCACTGAATGTCTCAAAGCCTTTTTCCAGGAAACCTTGAAGCGCTGCAAGGTTGGCTGCACGAGCCGGTAGTCGCATCGCTTTTAGGGTCAATCGAATCCCACGCGTGGTGGTTATACGTTCCAGCCTTTTGCCTAGATCCAAGACCATTTTTAGCTGTTGCGTTCTTTGAGCCGAAAGTTGGCTCATTCGCCACGCAAGTGTGTAAGTCGCGTTATCCAGCGGCACTTGGTCTGGCCTATAGCCCAATGATTCGATTGTTTCGGCCATCCTTGTGTCCAGAAGCTCGGTGAGCGCATGTAGTTCAGCGAGGTCTACAGCCACCTCGAGGATACTCCTTGGGAACATCCGCTCGATTGACTTGGCGATGCGTTCAAACTCTCGGTCACGTTGTGAGAAGTCTTGATCCCCATAGAGCTCAGTGAGAAAGAAATTGCATGCAGGCCCAAACGCCTCGCTGGCGAGAAGGTCATGGTAAGTATCTTGAAATCGTTTGCTCTGAAAGGCTCTGATCGCACGTAAAGCCAGGTTTCGTGACGGTTGGCACTCGTTAGAACTCCGAAGGAGCGCGATCTCATGAAATGCTTGGTGTATCCGATCGGCGCCTGTTGTGTTCTTCATGCTCCGGATCTTAGAAAGGCTTGGTGGTCAAGGCACACATCCGATCGGATTTAAAGCCCTTCCTCTACGCAAAGCAAGGGAAAACCCTTATATTTGCCCGCATGGTCCGCCCAACGAATTACGACAAAAGCTCACCTAAGGCTGGAAGCCAGACTGTTGTGCGTGCAGCAAAAGACACAGGCATAGCGGTCAGCATACGAGCGCTGGGCCCCAATCACCGAGAGCGCTTACGGAAGCATCTGTTGGTTTTAGAGAGCGCCGATCGTTTTCTACGGTTCGGGTATGTCGCCACCGACCAGCAGATTTCGTCGTATGTTGATCGCTTGGACTTTGTCAACGATGCTGTATTTGGGGTCTTTAATCGCCGACTGCACATTGTTGCGATGGCCCATCTCGCCATCTGTAAGTCTCCAGATGGTCCGCCAGTAGGTGACTTCGGTGTCTCAGTGGCCCCGTCACTACGCGGTCATGGAATTGGCGGTCGGCTCTACGAAAGAGCCGCTCTGCATGCTCGCAATGAGGGTGTCGAGATACTCCAGATACAAGCGCTCGCTGAAAATGCCGCAATGCTGGCGATAGCCCGCAAGCGGGGTGCGACCGTTCACCGGCACGGTTCAGAATCAGAGGCGTATCTAAAATTGCCCCGTCCTGATTTGGAGTCACGACTGCGTGAGTTGGCAGGAGAGTATTGGGCGGGGTTGCATTACAGCCTCGTGGCCCAAAGCCGTATCTGGGTGGAAATGCTGAAGGGCTTTCAGAGCGTCCGCAGTCGGGCTATCGCCGCAGCAAAGATTTGTTCGCCTTAGTGCTTAAGTGGGGCGCTTAAAAGGCGGCTCTTCAGATCCGCTATCCTTGAGGCTTCGAAACCACCGCCCGACTTGGGCAATCCCTAGTGTCTGATCCGCATCCAGCGCGCCATCTCGAACGAGAGGACAAGCGCACCTTTCTCCAGAAGCTCGCCGAGTTCCTCCACCCCGGGCCCGATTCCACTGCGGAATTGATTGAGACACTGGCTGAGGCCGAAGACAACAACATCATCGGTGCTGAGTCGCGGGTCATGCTGGAAGGCGTTATCCGGATGGCGGACATGACCGCGGGGGATGTGATGGTCCCCGCGACCCGCATGGACCTGCTGGACATTCAGGCTACGCCGGATGAGCTGATGCACAAGGTCATCGACACCGCGCACTCGCGCTTTCCTGTTTACGACGGTGAGCGCGAGAACATCATTGGCATCTTGATGGCCAAAGACCTGCTCAAGCTGCAGCGCGCGCCCGAGCTCAATATCCGCGCCCTCTTGCGTCCGGCGGTCTTCGTTCCAGAGTCCAAAGGGTTGAATGACCTCTTGCGCGACTTCAGGGGCAACCGCAACCACTTGGCCATCGTGATCGATGAGTTCGGCCGAGTCGCTGGACTCATCACGATTGAAGACGTGCTGGAACAAATCGTCGGGGAAATTGAAGACGAATTCGACATTGCCGAAGACGAGGGCGACATCTTTGCGCTGGCCGACCAGACTTACCGGGTAAGTGGTGACACAACCCTCGAACGCATCAACGAGGCGTTCTCCCTCACCATGCGGGGCGAAGACCCTGAGGACGACTTTGACACGATTGGCGGCCTGATTGCCCATGAAATGGGCCATGTGCCCAAGCGCGGAGAGCGCTACAGCTTGTGTGGACTCGACTTTACGGTGCTGCACACCAAGGGTGGCGCTGTGAAGTGGTTCAAGGTTTCACATACTCCCGCCCCCGGCATCACCGACTGATGGCGGTCGTACGCCGAGGTCAGGACCGACTGCCTGCGCCTCCTTGGCTCATGTTTGCTATTCTTTTTGCAGCAGCATGCGCACAATCTATCAGCGCTAGCTGGCCTTTTGATGCACTTTTCACCAAGGGGCAGCTCTTCTGGTGGATCCAGCCCATGGCTCTGGCTGTGCTGGTTTTCTCAGCGGCACAGGCGCGAAGTCCCAAAGCGGCCGCCCTCTCGGCGTGGTGGTTTGCCACCGTGTGGCTCAGCACCACCTTCTGGTGGTTGTATGTGGCGATGCACACCTATGGTGGCTTGCCATCGCTGCTGGCCGCTATCGCCGTGGTTGCGTTGGCAGGGGCGTTAGCCGCTTACTACGCAGGTGCAGTCTGGGCTTGGCGCAGGTGGGGGCTGGCCACTAACTCGGGCGCTATTGTGGGTTTTGCGGCCCTTTGGCTTATGGCGGAAATGGCGCGCGGCACTTGGCTCACGGGCTTTGGCTGGGGCGCTATCGGATACGCGCATATCGACGGCCCGCTGGCCTTTTTCTTGCCTTGGATCGGAAGCTATGGTGTCAGCGCCTTGGCAGCTGCTTGGGCGGCTTCGCTGGCTGTCGCCGTGGCGCGTCGTCAGATCACACCAGCGGTGTGGGTCAGCGTGCTAGTGCTAGCGCCCACGCTGCTGCCTGCAGGCGCCAACCAGTGGACTACGCCTACTGCCACTCTGCAGGTCACCCTCTTGCAAGGGAATATTCCCCAAGACGAAAAGTTCGAAACCGGCAGCGGCGTGCCACTCGCGTTGCAGTGGTACCGCGATGCTTTGCTGCAAGCCGAGGGTGATTTGGTCGTCGCACCAGAAACCGCTATTCCACTTTTGCCCCAACAGCTCCCCGAGGGTTACTGGGCCAGCTTAAGCAGCAGGTTCGAGACCTCGGCGCAAGCAGCACTCGTCGGCATACCGCTAGGGAGCTATCAGGCGGGTTACACCAACTCGGTGGTCGCTCTCGCCGCCGGTCAAACCGGCTGGCAATACGACAAACACCATTTGGTCCCTTTCGGCGAGTTCATTCCGCCGCTGTTCAAGTGGTTTACCCGGCTGATGAATATTCCGCTCGGTGATTTCAACCGTGGCCCGCTCGGGCAGCCCTCTCTGGCCGTGAAAGGCGAACGGATCGCCCCGAATATTTGCTACGAAGACTTGTATGGCGAAGAGCTGGCGAGCCGGTTTACCGATGCCGCGCTTGCGCCCACAGTGTTTGCCAACGTCAGTAACCTCGGTTGGTTCAATCGCAGCGTGG
>JAIXVK010000395.1 GCA_027483085.1 Comamonadaceae bacterium
ACACCCGGTACAGCACTAACGGTGCGGTGACTGCTAGCACCTTGGCTTCGCACACGCCGCCCTTATCGCTGGGCAAACGGGCCATGGCCAGCAGTGTCGGGTTGTCGGACGTCTGCACGCCTTGTTCAGGGGTCTTCGGGGTGCCGACGCACGCCACGCCGTCCACCCCCACAGACCCGCCGGGTGCATTGTTCGGCAGGCCAGCGCAGCCTGTCAAAACAGCAGTAATCGCTAAAGCAAATAACGCTCTTTTGAGCATGACCCAACTCCCCTGAAGTAAACCGGAATTGTGCCCTCGCCAGGGCGCTCGGTCGCTGCCGATCAGCACTCCACGATGTTCACCGCCAGCCCGCCGCGGGCTGTCTCTTTGTATTTGGTCTTCATGTCCGCGCCGGTTTCACGCATGGTCTTGATGACCTTGTCCAGGCTTACGAAGTGGCTGCCGTCGCCGCGCAGCGCCATGCGTGCGGCGTTGATGGCCTTGACCGATGCAATGGCGTTGCGCTCTATGCACGGAATCTGCACAAGCCCTCCCACCGGGTCGCAGGTCAGGCCCAGGTGGTGCTCCATGCCGATTTCGGCGGCGTTCTCCACCTGTTCGGGCGTGCCGCCCATCACCGCGCACAGGGCGGCGGCGGCCATGCTGCAGGCCACGCCCACTTCGCCCTGGCAGCCCACCTCGGCGCCGCTGATGGAGGCGTTTTCTTTGTACAGGATGCCGATGGCCGCTGCGGTGAGCAAGAAGTCGATCACGCCTGCATCATTGGCGCCGGGCACAAAGCGGCTGTAGTAGTGCAGCACAGCGGGGATGATGCCGGCCGCCCCGTTGGTGGGCGCGGTCACTACGCGGCTGCCGGCGGCGTTTTCTTCGTTCACGGCCAGGGCATAGAGGTTGACCCAGTCCAGCACCTGCAGCGGATCACGCAAGGCCTCCTCAGGTTTGGATACCAGTGCATCACGCAGGGCCTTGGCACGGCGCTTGACCTTGAAGCCGCCGGGCAGCACGCCCTCGGTCGCACAGCCGCGCTTCACGCAGTCTTGCATGACCTGCCAGATGCGCAGCAGGCCGGCGTCGATCTCGGCATCGCTGCGCCAGTGCTGCTCGTTGCGGCGCATCACCTGGGCAATGCTTAAGTCCTCGCGGCGGGCCACCTCCAGCAGCATTTCGCCGCTGGTGAAGGGCAGGGGCAGCACCGTCGCGTCCGGGGCAATCACCTTTTGGCGACTGCCGTCGGCGGCCACCTCGTCGCTCACGATAAAGCCGCCGCCCACCGAGTAGTACACCCGGTTGGACAGCTCTTCGCCCGCAGCATCCAGCGCCACCAGACGCATGCCGTTGGCATGGAAGGGTAGGGGCGCGCGCATGAAGAGCAGATCTTCTTTTTCGTTGAAGGCAATTGCGTGCTGCCCCGCCAGCTGGATGCTTTTGTTGCCGCGTATGTCGGCCAGCGTGGGCGCAATCTGCTCCACCTCCACCGTGTCCGGCTCCAGCCCGGAGAGGCCCAGCAGCACCGCTACATCGCTGGCGTGGCCCTTGCCCGTAGCGCCCAGCGAGCCATGCAGCCAGCAGCGCACGGTGGCGGTGCGGGCGAGCAGTCCCTCATGCTGCAGGCGGCCCACAAACAGGCGGGCCGCCCGCATGGGCCCTACCGTGTGCGAGCTGCTGGGACCGATGCCGATTTTGAACAGGTCGAATACGGAGACTGCCATGGTGGGTTCCTAAAGGCGATGGAGGTTGAAGTTATCAGGCCGGCAGGTGCTGATGCAAATGCCCGGCCAACTGGTGGGCGGTGATGGCCGAGAGCGTCCAGCCCAAGTGGCCGTGGCCGGTGTTGTAGAACACGTTGTTGCGCTTGCCGCGGCCCACGCGGGGCATCATGTTGGGCATCATGGGGCGCAGTCCGGCCCAGGGTTCGCAGCGGCGGGTGTTCACAGCGGGGAAGAGCTGGTTCACCCAGGCGATCAGCGGGCGGATGCGGTCGGCGCGGATGTCGTAATCAATGCCGTTGTACTCGGCAGTGCCTGCCACGCGGAAACGGTCTGCCCCAAGGCGGCTGGTGACCAGCTTGGTTTCGTCGTCCAACAGGCTGACCCAAGGTGCTGCTTGCTGGCTGGCTTCGTCGTTCAGCGCCACGGTGATCGAATAGCCCTTGACCGGATAAATGTTCAGCCGGTCGCCGAGTTGCGCGGCAATGCCACGGCCGTGCACACCAGCGCAGACCACCACTCCGTCAAACCTGTGGGTCTCAGCTCCGCCCTCGTGTTGCAACTCTAGCGTCGCGACGGTGCCGTCGGTGCTGGCGCTGGCGACCTGGTGGCCATAAAGCGTGGTCACGCCCAGGCGCGCGCAGGCTTGCGACAGGCCGTGGGTGAACTTGTGAATGTCGCCGGTGGAGTCGCTCTCGGTGTAGTAGCCACCGTAGTAGGTTCCTTGCAGGGTGGGCTCTATGGCGCGCATTTCCTCCGGCGTGACCGTGCGGCGCTGCAGGCCACCTGCGGCCAGCATGGTGGAGACTTTGCCCGCATGTTCAAAACCCGCCTTGTTGCGGTAGATGTGCAGGATGCCCTTGCGCTGGTGGTCGAAGTCAATGCCTTCGGCCTGCGCCCAGGCAAACAGGTGCTCGCGGGCCGCAATGGCGAGGCGGGTGGTGGCTTCGGTGTTCTCGCGGTACTTGGGGATGGATGCCACAAACTCGGTCATCCAGCTCAACTTATGCCAGGTGGGGGTAGGGTTCATGAGCAAGGGCGCGTCCTTGGTGAACATCCATTTCAGCCCCTTCACGAGGGTGCTGGGGTGGGTCCAGACCTCGGCGTTCGAGGCCGAGAGCTGGCCGCCGTTGGCATAGGACGTTTCCATGCCCGCGTAGCGGTTCTTCTCGATCAGGGTGACTTGGTAGCCGGCCTTGGCCAGGGTGTAGGCGCTGGTGACGCCAGTGATGCCGCCGCCAATGATGGCAATGTGTTTCATGTGAGCTCTCTCTGTGTGTGTCGCAAACAAGGGAACACGCCTGTGCACACTGTGTGCCAGGCGAGCCCCCTCTGTTTGAGACCTGAGAGATTCACCCGCTGCCTGGTGGGCAGCGGGCTTGCTCCTGCGGTGTGCCGGCGGACAAATGCGCGGCAGCTCTTCAGAGTGCAAACGATCACAGCGGTCCTGGGTGCCTGAGAGTTTCCGGGGTGGTTGCTCCTTCGGCGCTGCTGCCCGGGTGGGCGGCAGGCTCTCCCGCTGCGATGCCGGGGCCAGCCCGGCAAGGGCGGCGGCATGCAATGCACAGCCGCCCTGAAAACCTTTTTTGGTGGTGTGAGACCTTCCTTTATGCGCTGGCGTAATCCGCCACAGGCACGCAGCTGCAGAACAGGTTGCGATCGCCATACACGTTGTCCACCCGGCCCACAGTAGGCCAGTACTTGGCCGCCTTCAGGGTAGCCACAGGGAAGGCACCAACCTCACGGCTGTAAGGGCGGTCCCACGCGGCGCCGATCACACTGGCAGCGGTGTGGGGAGCATGCTTCAAGGGGTTGTTGTCTTGTGGCCAGACACCGCCTTCGACTTGCGCAATTTCGCCACGGATGGAGATCATGGCGTCGATGAAGCGGTCCAGCTCGGCGAGCGTCTCGCTCTCGGTGGGCTCCACCATCAAAGTGTTGGGCACAGGGAAGGACAGCGTGGGCGCGTGGAAGCCATAGTCCATCAGGCGCTTGGCCACGTCCTCGGCCATCACGCCGCAGGTTTCCTTGAAGTGGCGCAAGTCCAGGATGCACTCGTGGGCGACGTGCCCGTTGCTTGATGCGTAAAGCGTGGGGTAGTGGTCAGCCAGGCGGGCACTGATGTAGTTGGCGCTCAGGATGGCGACTTCGGTCGCTTGCTGCAGGCCGTCCGGGCCCATCATGCGGCAGTACATCCAGCTGATCGGCAGCACGGCTGCGTTGCCCAACGGCGCGGCGCTCACTGCGCCCGTGCCGGGCACACCACTCGTGGCATGGCCGGGCAGGTAAGGCACCAGGTCTTCCACCACGCACACAGGGCCTACGCCGGGGCCGCCACCGCCGTGGGGGATG